>DAISJK010000127.1:582-3941 GCA_036821505.1 Opitutaceae bacterium | reverse complement strand
ATCGTCGTTCACAAGGCCACGGTCAGCTACGGCGAACCTGGGAGGTGGGCACCCACGATCAAAGCCGACACCATCATCCTAGTCCCCGGACGTTACCTGCGGCTCGGCTCGGGACGGGCCGGAATCGGCAGCGCGCAAGTCGTGCCCATCCCGCGTTTCACCCAGGCGTTGGCGGGAGGGGCGCCTGTTTTCAGCTACCTGTCGGCCGACGTGGGCTACCGTTCAACCCTTGGGGGCGTCGCCAACATCGGCCTGCGCGTGCCGACTTCGCCCGACCTCAGACTCGGCGGGGACCTTGGAATCTACACCAGCCGGGGCGTCATGGCGGGGCCGGCGGTGGACTATGGCTCCACTTCCACTTCTGACGCATTGGCTATGTCCGGCTATCTGCGCTCCGGCTTCATCCACGACTATGGCATCTCGCCGGCAGGCAGTTCGGGTCCGGGCGGCGGCTTCATCACTGGAAACGGCACTGCATTGGATTTTATCGCGAAGACCAATGTGGTTTCGACCGACATCCTCGGAAACCCGATATCTCAAAACCGCGGATTCATCGAGTGGATGCATCAACAGGAGCTGACCGACGCGATCGACCTCAGGGGCCAGTTCAACTGGTGGAAAGATTCGAATATTCTGCGGGATTTTCGACCCAGGGATTTTTATCCCGACCAGGAGCCGGACAGCTCCCTTGAGGCGGTTTACACCGGTGACGATGCCGTCGCCTCCGCTTTCG
The DNA here is from genome assembly GCA_036821505.1 of Opitutaceae bacterium. GTDB lineage: Bacteria > Verrucomicrobiota > Verrucomicrobiia > Opitutales > Opitutaceae > Palsa-1447. The sequence goes on along the minus strand of DAISJK010000127.1, from coordinate 3,208 downwards.
CGCGTTTCCAACCTAATTCGTTCGAAGCGGTACAAGAACGCCTGCCCGAATTGAGCTACGACGAATTGCCGACGGCGATCGGCGACGGTTTTTACGAGCGCTTCGACACGTCGGCCGTCCGGCTGGTTGAACGTCCGCCTGGAGGCGGCACGGAATTGTCGGACAACCGCCTCGACGGGTTTTACGGCATCTCGCGCCCGATCATCCCGGACGACTGGCTTGCATTCACTCCGGTGGCGGGCGCGCGGGTGACCAACTACAGCGACACGCGCGGCGCCGCCGATCCCGGCGGATACACGCGCTTTCTGGGGGAGGTCGGATTCGACGCGCTCCTTCGTTCGAGCGGCGTTTTCGCCTACAGCAATCCTCTGTGGGGCATCGACGGGCTGCGCCACCTGCTGACCCCTGAAATTTCCTACCGCTACATACCGGAGGGCGACGCGGGACGGGCCAGCATACCCGATATCGACCGGCCGACGTTCAGCACCTACTTGCAGCCGCTCGATCTGGGCGACATGCGCACGATCGACGATCTCCATTCTGAAAATACGCTGCGGCTGGGCCTGGACAACATTCTCCAGACTCGAAATCCCGCCTACGGCTCCAGGGACCTGTTGGCGTTCAATGTCGCCGACGACCTCCAATTTCACCGCCAGCCCGGGCAGCACGATTTTTCCGAGCTGCATACCGAGACCGTGGTCAGCCCCGCGCCCTGGATCAATTTTAGCGCGGATCAGATATTCAAGGCGCAGACGTTCTCCTTGCGCGAATTCGACGCCGGGTTCGATATCCACAATGATCGCGACTGGGGCGTGCGGCTCACGAGCGACTTCCTCCGGCACGAGGATGACGACTACCTGCTCGATTGCTACAAGCGGCTTAACGAGGTCTACACCTTTCATGAGTTGGTCGAATACGACGCGCGCCAATTCCGTTTCAAGCAAGTATCCTCCGAACTGGATCAAAATCTGGCCAACATCTGGCGCGTCAAATACATCGTGACTTTCAACGCGGGCCCCAATAGCGAAGGCCATTTCGGCTTCGATGCGGAAATCGACGCCTTGAAATTCTAGATGCCCCTCAGCGCCTCCCCCGAACGCCGCCGCGCCGCGGGCCAGCAGCGGGCGGCGCTGGAGCTCCTCGGCCGGCTGCGGCCCCACTGGCGGCGGGACTTGAACCTGCCGAAGCGGATCGAAAGCCTGCTTGCCAAGGACCGGCGCTTCGGATCGCGCGATCGGCGGCTCTATCGCGAGCTGATTTACGCGGCCCTGCGCGCCTTGCCGTGGATCGAGCCCTACCTCGATTCTTCGCCGGATCTGGCCGTCCGCCGCCTGGCTTGGCTCGCGTCCGACAATCCGGCAACGCGCGATTTCCGCGCGGCCCTGGCCGGCGACTGGCCGCCCTGTCCGCCGGGATTCAAGGAACGTGGCGAATGGCTCGGCGCCGATCCCCTTGCCTTGCTGCCGGACTGGCTCCGCCTGGAGTGCCCGCAGGCCTTTGAACCCGGCCAGGTCCAAGCGCTGCTCTCGCGCGCTCCCGTCTGGCTGCGTCTTCGCTCGGCGGCGGATGCGCCGGCGCTTAAGGAATTAGAAGCGCGCGGATGGGCATGCCAGCGAAGCGAACTCCTCCCGTCGGCCGTGCGCCTGGAGCCGGGCGCGCCGGTCGAGGCGACCGAAGGCTATCGGCGCGGGGCCTTCGAAATCCAGGACCTAAGCTCCCAACTCGTGCTGGAATCGGTCGGAATCGGTCCGGGCGGCCGCTGGCTCGACGCTTGCGCGGGCGCGGGCGGCAAGTCGCTGCAACTGGCCTGCCTATTGGGACCGGCGGGGCGCGTGGATGCCTGCGATATTCGGCCGGCCGCGCTGGCGGAGCTTTCCCGTCGCGCGACGCGCGCCGGCATGGCGGCAAGGATTGGACGGCCGGCCGCGCCGCGCGGACCTTACGACGGAGTCTTGCTCGATGTTCCCTGCAGCGGCTCGGGCACCTGGCGCCGGGCTCCTCATCTGAAATGGGTCACGGATCCCGCGGGGATCGCCGCCCACGCCCGTCGCCAGCGGGAACTCCTCGATCGCCATGCGTCCTTGGTGGTTGCCGGCGGCCGGCTGGTCTATGCGACCTGTTCGCTCTGCCGCAGCGAGAATGAAGACAATGTCAGCTGGTTCCTGGCCGGTCACCCGGAATTCGAGGGTGCCGGCCTCGCTTTTCTCCCGGCGGCTCACGACGGCGACGGATTCTTCGTTGCCTCGCTGAAGCGAAAATAGAGGCTAGTGGCATCGGTGATTCCTGAATCCGAAAATCGCATCAAGCTCCAGGTCTTCGAAGGACCCCTCGACCTGCTGCTCTTCCTGATCCGGAAGAACGAAATCGACATCTACGATATTCCGATCGAGTCCGTCACCCGGCAATACATCGAGGCGCTGCGCCAGATGCAGGAGCTCGATCTTGATGTGGCCGGCGACTTTTTCGTCATGGCCGCGACCCTGATGGAAATCAAGAGCCGCATGCTGCTGCCGAAGGAGCAGCAGGCGGTCGACCCCAGCGGCGCCGAGGAGGACTTGTCCGATCCCCGCTGGGAACTGGTTCACCAGCTTCTGCAATACCGCAGATTCAAGGAAGCGGCGGCCGG
>DAISJK010000127.1:0-572 GCA_036821505.1 Opitutaceae bacterium | reverse complement strand
AGCGGGCGCGGCTGCGGCAGGACCTGCTCGATCGCGAGGCCGCGCCGCGCTCGCTCGCCCAGCTCGACCGTCCGCTCCAAAGCGTGGGCCACATAGAACTTTGGGGTACCTTCAATCTCGTGCTCCGCCGCCTGGCGGAGAAGCTGGTGATTGGGGAGATTCAGGACGAGGTCGTGACTGTGGCGGACCAGATGGAGTTGATCATGGAGCGATTGCGGCGGGAGCACACATTCGTCTTTTCCCGGCTTTTCCCCGATCGCGTTTCCCTGCGGCGCCTGGTGGCGGCGTTCCTCGCGGTGCTCGAATTGACGCGCCTTCGCCTCATGGAAATCCGCCAGGACGCCACTTTTGCAGACATCGAATGCCGCGCACCCGGCCAAAACCCGCTTGAAAGCGCGGCCGAGCCGGCCACCGTGCCTTGAAGGTCAGATGAAAAAAAGGAACAACAAAACGCCACGGAAGGCTTCGGCTTCTCGACAATGTTGCGCACCCGACTGGTGGGTGATTTGTCAGCCTCCACCGCCACGATGCCGTACTTCTCCGTGTCCTGGTGAGGCACGAGTTGTACACCC
>DAISJK010000126.1:1514-3969 GCA_036821505.1 Opitutaceae bacterium | reverse complement strand
GGCCTTGTGAACGACGATCCGAGTCGGCGTGCCGTCGGCGCTCTGTCCCGCGACAAAAGCGGGGGGCCGGCCGATGCGGACGTTCCGGGCGGTAAACGTGCCGTCGCGACGCTGATAGACCAGCAGGTCCGCCAACAGGCGCGCGTCGCCGCGCGTGTAAACGACGTGTCCCCGGGCCGTGATTCCCTCCGTGGCCGGGTTGTAACGGATCTCATCGGCGGTGAAGAGGCTGTCGGCATCCCGCAAGCGGGCGCGCCCCTGCGCCACCCATTCACCGGAACCGGAGGCGATCGTGACATTGTCGGCGCTAAGATCGGTCATTGCCGGGGTTGAGGCGACTGCTGTCGAGTTCAGGACGGCGAAGACAGCGGCCGCCCACACCGCGCGGCGGACACCCTTGGAGGATAATGGGGTCGGAGCCGTCCAGCAAATCACCCGGCCAGCAAAATGCCAAAAAGACCTGGGCTGAAAGCCTAAAACCCTCTTGCATGCGGAAGGCATGCCCGTGAAAGCCCGCTCCCGTCCCTCATCCGCGTTGCGAGAGTTGGCCCAATTGCGGGCTCAGGTGCGCGAACTCGGAAGCGCGCTGGGGCGGGTCATCACCAGGCTGGAGGGAAAGGATGCCTTTGAAACCGTCGAGGAGTTGCGCCGTTTGGCCAAGGCGCGGCGGGGCGGGGACGAGGCGGCGGCCGATCGCCTGGCCAAGGTGGTCGCCGCGTTGCCTCCCGCTGAGGCCTTCAATCAGGCGATGGCTTTCACGCTTTATTTCGAGCTGGTCAACCTGGCGGAGGAAAATTTCCGCATCGAACTCCTGCGCCGCCGCCGGGCGGCCCGGGCGATGGGCGCCGTGCGCGGGCCGCCCATGCGTGAATCGATCGAAGCGGCGGTGCTCGAGCTCAAACGGCTCAAGCTCGAACCGGAGGGGATGCAGGCTCTCGTCAACCGGCTGCACATCGAACTCGTCTTCACCGCCCATCCGACCGAGTCCAAACGCCGGACGCTTTTGACCAAACTGCGCCGCCTGGCCGAAATTTTGCGTTTGCGAACCCACCCTGAAACAGCGGTCGATCCGGATCTGCTCGGAATCGCGTGCGTGGAGAGGGAGATCGTCTCGCTCTGGCTGACGGACCGCAGCCGGACGAAATCCCCGGAAGTGGTGGACGAGGCGCGCACCGGGCTGTGGTACTTCGACACAACGCTGTACGACGCGGTGCCGCGATTGTACGCGGATATGGCGGAGGCCCTTGCCCTGCATTATCCGGGAGTGAGCATGCCGTCCCGCTGGCTGACCTTCGGCTCCTGGATAGGAGGGGATCGCGACGGAAACCCACAGGTGACGACGGCGGTGACCGAGGAAGTGCTCCGCCTCAATCGTCGCTTGGCTTTGGAGAAATTGCGCGCCGCCGCGGCGAAGCTCTCGGGCAGCCTGACGGTGAGCGATCGGCGCGACACGGTGGTGCCGGCCCTGCGGCGCGAGGTCGGCGAGAGCCTGCATTTTTCGCAAATTCTCCAGGAGATCGGGCGCAGGTATCCCCACGAGCCCTATCGCTTGCTTCTCGGAGCGCTGTGCGAGCGGTTGGACCTCGCGGCCGATGAAACGCTGACCCGCGCGGGCGGCGGCCCCTTCCTTGACGCGGGAGCGGTGGCGGAGACCTTCGACACGATCAGGGACAGTCTGCTGGCAGGCCGCGGCGCAATGCTGGCTGACGGCGAGCTCGAGACCGTGCGCACGCAGCTCAGCGTCTTCGGACTCCACATGGTGGCGCTGGACTTGCGCCAGCACTCATCGCTGCATGAAACGGCGGTGACAGAAATTTTGAAGCGTAAGGACTATCCCGGGCTTGCCGAGGAGGAGAAGATCGCGATCTTGCGCGAGGCGCTCGGGAAGGCGGCGGCGCTGCCGACCGCGGAGGTTGAGCGATTCTCAGAAGCGACTCGCAGCGTTCTCGACCCCCTCGCGCTGGCCCGCCGGGCAGGGGAGGCTTACGGCGCGGGCGCGCTCGGAATCGCCATCATCAGCATGACCGACGGCGTGTCGGACATCCTTGAGGCGGATCTCCTCCAGCGGCTGGCCGGCGCGGCGCTTCCGGTGGCGCCTCTCTTTGAAACTTTGGAAGATTTGCGGCGCGCTCCGGAGATCCTGGAACGGTTGTTCGCGCTGCCCGGCCGGAAACCCGCCCATCAGCATGTGATGCTAGGTTATTCCGACAGCAACAAGGACTGCGGCTACCTCACAGCCAACTGGGCCTTGCACGAGGCGCAGCAGGCCATCGCCCGCGTCTGCCGCCGCCACGGAGTCGGGCTCACGCTTTTTCACGGGCGCGGCGGCAGCATCGCCCGGGGCGGCGGCCCGGCCGCCCGGGCCATCCTCGCCCAGCCCGCCGGGCTGCGGGACGGCGGAATCCGCGTGACGGAGCAGGGCGAGGTGTTGTCCACCCGCTATCATGATCCGGAC
>DAISJK010000126.1:0-1504 GCA_036821505.1 Opitutaceae bacterium | reverse complement strand
CAACGACGAGGGCATTACCATCGTCATCGTGACTCATGAGCCGGACGTGGCCCATCGCATCCTGGAACAGATCGCGTACGGAGTCATGCTGGCCACGCACGCGGCCGTATCCGAATCGGAAGTGCCTCCGGAGTGGCGCGAAGCCATGGAGACGATGAGCGAAGCGGGTTTCGCGGCCTACAAGGCCTTGGTGCACGACGACCCCGAATTCCTTGTTTTCTGGCGCCAGGCGACGCCGATCGACGAAATCGGCAATCTCAAACTCGGCTCACGCCCGGCCTATCGCCGCGACACGGGGAGCGTTTCCGACCTGAGGGCCATTCCCTGGGTTTTCTCCTGGATGCAGAGCCGCTTCAATTTTCCGGGCTGGTTTGGGCTGGGCACCGCGCTGGATGCGCTGCTGCGCCGCGGCCGCGCCGGCCGCCGTCTGCTGCGCGCCATGTACGCGGATTGGCCGTTTTTCCAGACGCTGATCGATAACGCGCAGCTCACCATGCGAAAGGCGGACATGGGCATCGCCGAACTCTACGCCGGCCTGGTGGGGGACGCCGGGCTGCGCCGGCGCATTTTCGGCGTCCTGCGGACGGAATTCGAGCGGACCGAGGAGGCGATTCTTGCTGTGACCGGTCAAAAGCAGATCCTCGCCCGCGAACCCGTGCTCCTTCAATCCGTGCGCTTGCGCAATCCCTACATCGATCCCTTGAACTACATCCAGGTGGACATGCTTCGCCGCCTGCGTCCCTCAGGCCGGCTGACGCCCGCCGAAGCCGAGGCCGTTCACGATGTGATCGAGCTCACGATCAACGGCATCAGCGGCGGGCTGAAGAACACCGGCTGAACCTTGACTCTCTCGCAAATCGATCTCGATGCGCTGATGCAGGCGCGCCATGCGACTCCGCATTCCGTCCTCGGCATGCATCCCCATGTGCGCGGGCGCGCCCGGGGCGTGGTGGTGCGCGCTTTCTTGGGCGGGGCCTCGGCCTGTGAGGTGATCGACTTCAGGGCGTCTCCGGCCGCCGCCTGGACCATGGAGGGTCCCGTGGCCGAGGGTTATTTTGAAATCTTCATCGCCGGGCGGAAGGAGGTTTTCGTTTACCAGCTTCGCGCGACCTATCCGAACGGCGAAATCCGCCAATTCTACGATCCGTACAGCTTTCTGCCGACGCTGGGCGAGCGCGACCTGTACCTCTTCAACGAGGGCAATGAGCATCGCATCTACGAAAAATTGGGCGCGCATCCGCGCAGCCTGGGCGCGGCGGCCGGCGTTTCCTTCGCGGTCTGGGCGCCGTCGGCCGAGCGGGTCTCGGTCGTGGGGAACTTCAACCGCTGGGACGGCCGGTATCATCCGATGCGCTCCCTTGGGGCATCCGGAGTCTGGGAGCTGTTCGTGCCCGGGCTTGGCGAAGGCGAGCTTTACAAATTCGAGATTCGCGACCGGCAGGGAAAGATCCACCTCAAGACGGATCCCTACGGGACGTTCTTCGAGGCACCGCCCGGCAATGCC
>DAISJK010000125.1:0-3980 GCA_036821505.1 Opitutaceae bacterium | reverse complement strand
CGTCAAGGCCGGCGTGGTTGACCCGACCAAGGTCACCCGCACCGCGCTTCAAAACGCGTCTTCGATCGCCGGCCTCCTGCTGACGACCGAGTGCATGATCACCGAACTTCCCGAGAAGAAGGAGTCGGCTCCGGCCGGCGGCCATCCGGGCGGCGGCGGCATGGACTACTAAAATCGAATCGGAACCGATTTCTCACGAAGTCGGCTACTTTCAAAAGGGGCTCTCCGGAGACGGAGCGCCCTTTTTTTGAGCGCTTTTTTCAGCCAACGACTTTTTCCTGCTCACATGGAAGTGATCATTCTCGGCAGCGGCACCTCGCAGGGAGTGCCGATGATCGGATGCAGCTGCGCCGTCTGCACTTCGAAGGATCCGCGCAACCACCGCACGCGCGCATCCATCCACGTGGTGATGGATGGGCTGCGTGTTCAGGTGGACGCCGCGCCCGAATTCCGCCTGCAATGCCTGCGGGAGAAAATCGACCGGCTGGACCTCTTTATTCTCACGCACGGCCATGCCGATCATATCGCGGGAATGGACGACCTCCGGCGCTTCTGCGACCAGCGCGGCGGCGAGGCGCTTCCGATCTATTCGACCGACGTGGGGATGGCGCGCGTTCGCGCCATCTATCCCTACGCCATCCGCGATCATCCGATCACCCGCGGTTATCCGGCGTTCAGGCTGCTGCAAATGCCGGCCGAACTGGATCTGGCGCAGGGCACGATCCGCTCGACCCTGCTGCCGCACGGCGGCGTGAGCACGCTCGGACTCGTTTTCACCGAGCGCAGCAGCGGCAAAAAATTCGTTTATTATTCCGACTGCAAGCGCGTGCCCTCCGAAGCGGCGGCGCTCGCCCGAGGCGCCGAGGCAGTCGTCCTCGACGGACTTCGCCCGGAACCGCATCCCTCTCACATGAGCATCGATGAGGCGATCGCGGCCTCGCGAGAAATCGGCGCTCCCGCAACCTACTTGACGCACCTAACCCATCATACGGAGTTTTCTGAATGCGAAACTCGGCTTCCTGATGGCGTTAAATTAGCCTACGACGGTCTGAGGCTAAAGCTTTAGATTTAAAGATGTTAACGTATTAACTCATGATTTTTTCTTGCCTTAATCCATACTTATTTAATGTAGATTAGTTTTATGGAAATAGATCACCACACCTTGAGTTCAAAAACTCGCGTCCTGGTTTTCATTACAGCCGGCCTTTCCGCATTGGCTCGGGCAGCCGCGCAAGCGCCGGCGCTTCCTGCGGCAACGGGTTTCGATCTTCGGACGCTGTCGTTCCCAACCGCGCCGACCGATCTCTCACTAACGATTCGCGAGGGATACGATACCAACCTGTTCGGGACGGAGTCCGCGCCGCTCCCCGGAAGGCCAAACATCGCCAACGTGGCTTCGTGGACCACGATTGTCAGCCCCAGGGTGGCATTCAATCTCCTACCCTGGCTATCCTCCGGGCCGGGCGGATTTCTGAAGATCGCGAATTTTAGCTACACCGCCGAGGAAGACCTTTATTCGGGGTATTCAACCGAGGACAATTTTCGGAACACCTTCGCTCTGCGATTGAAGGGCGCCGAGGGCCCCTGGTCGTTCGAAACCGACAACGCGCTCCTGTGGGTCGACGGCCCCAAAGACGATCCGTTCTACGCCACCTACTCTCCGCTGGGGTACCGCTCCGCGCGCGACCGGCGCAATCAGATCCAGGAGAAAAACGCCTCCGTGCTGCGCTATGACCGCGGGCCCTGGTTCGCCGACGCGGCCGCAAACGCCCTGTATTACAATCTTCTGATCAACGAGCACAATCCGGTGGGGACCTACAAGGGCTATCTGAACTGGGTCAATCGCGACGATATCAATGTCGGGACGGACTTCGGATACGAATTGACCCGGGACTTCGATCTCGTCGCAAGCTGGCGTCTCGGTCAGCAGACGCAGGCCCGGACCGTGTACAGCCCCACGGATAGCGACAGCACCTACAACCGGGCTCTGTTTGGTTTTCAGGGCAAACCGCTTTCCTGGCTGAGCCTGCAATTCGCAGCCGGGCCCGATTGGAGGCGATACGGCGACGGTTCGAACTCGGGTCTGACGGGGCAGCGCCACACCTGGCTTTATACGGAGAGTTCCGTCACCGCCGCCCTGTCGCATTCGGATTCGCTCACGTTCTCCAACAAAGTGTGGCATTGGGTTTCGGCCAGCGGCGCGACCTCGTATCAGGAAACCACGGACACGTGGAACTACCGGCACGCTTTTTCGGCAGCCTTTTCGGGTTCGTTGGGATTCGTTGTTCAGGGCGTCCGGTACGACGCTCCCACGGTTCGCAACGATTGGAGCACGAGTGCTCCCCTCGATCTTGCCTACGCCTTCAACCGCTCGGTCTTGCTTAGCGTCGATTTCATCGCAGTGCGCGGGAGGAGCAAGTTCCCGCCGGCAGTCGCCCCCGGCCAGGACTGGGACGAAAAGCAGGTTTTTCTTACCCTACGGGTGGTACGCTGAAATGGCTTGCCGAAACCATACTTCTTTAGTGTGGATTACAACCCGCCATTCATGAAAGTCTCAAAGAAAGGCGAATACGCACTGCGGTCGCTGATCAACCTCGGGATCGCCGACGAGGTGGGGCGCGACTTGGTGCAGGTGGCCGAGCTCGCGGATATCGAGCAGTTGCCGGTTAAGTTCCTCGAGCAGATACTCCAGGCGTTGCGCGAAGCGGGATTCGTCCGGAGCCGGAGGGGAAAGTTCGGCGGATACAAATTGGCAAAACCGGCCAAGAAAATCATGATCGGCGAGGTCGTCCGGATGATCGACGGGCCTCTTGCGCCGATCCGCTGCGTGTCCCAGACGGCCTATGAGCGCTGCACCTGCCCCGACGAGAGCCATTGCGGACTGCGGATGCTGATGCTCGACGTTCGCAACGCGATCGCCGGAATCCTCGACCGCTATTCGCTCGCCGACGTCGTCGAAGTCTCGGTGCGCAGGATGCGCCGCGACGGCGTACCCCTTCCCTTTTCCGCCGAAGCCGAAGCGGCGGCTCCGGTCATGCGCGTGCCGGCACGGCTTGCGCGCCGGCTGGCCCGCCGCTCAAGGAGAACGCGCAGGTCGCACGCCGAAGGGGTCCTGCATGACCTGCTCGGAGATTACACGATTTAAACCCATGCGCTTTTTTCGCGTTCCCTTTATCCTGCTTGCGCTGATGGGTGTTGCCCAAGCCGATCCGATCACGCTGCGCGTCGGCTATTTTCCAAACGTGACCCACGCCCAGGGTGTGATCGGCAGCGAATCCACCCGCAAGGGCCATGGTTGGTTCGAACAACGCATGGGACCCGGCGTGACGCTCCAATGGTTTTCCTACAACGCCGGACCCAGCGCGATGGAAGCGATTTTCGCCGGCAGCATCGACCTAACCTACGTCGGGCCAAGCCCCGCGCTGAACGCCTATATCCGCTCAGGGGGGGATGAAATCCGAGTGCTCGCCGGCGCCGCCGAAGGCGGCGTCGCCCTCGTTGTGCCCGGCGACGGCAGAATCAAGCTGCCGGCGGACTTCAAAGGCCGGCGCATCGGCACGCCGCAGCTCGGCAACACCCAGGATATCGCGGCGAGGACCTGGCTGAAGCGCCAGGGCTTCCGCGTCACGCTCACCGGCGGCGACGTCCTCGTGCTGCCCACGGCCAATGCGGACCAGTTCGCCCTCTTCCAGCGGGGCCAGCTCGACGCTGTGTGGACCGTCGAGCCCTGGGTCTCGATCCTCGAGCGCGATGCCGGCGGCAAAATCTTCCTCAAACAGGACGACGCCATCACCACCATCCTCGTCTCTTCGGTTAAACTGCTCCGGACACATCCCGGGCTCGCCGAAAAATTCCGGGACGCACATTCGCAACTAACCTCGTGGATCAACGCGCACCCCGCCGAAGCCCAGGAATGGGTGCGCTCCGGCCTCAGCGCGGACACCCGGCGGGAGATGCCGGCCTCGCTGATCGCCAGCTCA
>DAISJK010000124.1:0-3980 GCA_036821505.1 Opitutaceae bacterium | reverse complement strand
TCTTGGGGCGCCCCTCGGCCGGAAGCTCGCGCATGGCCTGTAGCGCCGCCACCGCCACGCCCACATGGGTGTCGTGTTTGTCCGCCAGATTGTGCGTGTAGACCGTGGAGGGCGCCGTTGCAGAAAGGATCTCCTTCAGATCATCTTTGAGGGAGGGGTCGGCCGCGCTCTTGGCGGCAGCGCTCGGGTAGCCGAGCTGGATCATGATGCCGTATCGGCCGATGGCGGCGGCCACATCTTGTTCTGAGCGGCGCACGGCCATCATCTGCTCGTCGGTGAACCGAGCGTAGTCGCCCGCGCGCGCGCTGCCCGAGCCGTCGGTGCACGTCACGCCGGCGAATCCGCCGCCCGTGGCGAAGCATTCCCGTATTCCGTGGAAGGCCATGAATTCCAGGTCGTCCTGGTGCGCGCAGATGCCAAGATGGGTGATCCGCTTCAGGGCGGCCTCGACGGGCTGGCCGCCGGGCACCAGGACGTGCGCGTTCGGGTTGCGAAGTTTCATGCGATTTATTTCAACAGCCCGCCGAAACTGACTGGTCCGACCGGATTTCGGGTGAGGACGCCAAGCACTTATTTCAGCCTACGGTTCAGGGATGGTCAAGCGAAGGCGCCGCCGGACAGTTGCCTTGTCGGCCTGGATTGGCCATTCTGGCGTATCCCGTGTCTCCCCGAATCCCCTGGCTAAACTCGCTTGCATTCCTGCTCCTCGTATCGACGGCGCCTCTTGCGCACGCCGCTGATCCCGCGATCACTGTAGATTTGTCGGTCCGCCGCGCCGAACTGCAACCATTCTGGGCCAGCACCGGCTTCTCCCCCGCCGATGTCATCGCCACCCCGGAAATGCAGGCGGTCGCAGAGGACGACGCCCAGCTCCCCCGGAGGGGGCTGCAGTTCATCCGACCGCACTATCTGCTCAACCTGGCGGTCGTCCGCGGCATGGACACGGATCGGCCGGAGTACGACTGGTCGCGTCTGGACCGCAGCTTGGATCTCCTGGTTCACAACCGATTCAAGCTCATCTTCGAATTGATGGGCTTTCCCTCAGACGGCAGTGGCCAGGACCAGTACGATAAAAATTTCCAGGAGCAGATCGGCCGCGGCCACGGTTACTTCGATAATCTGCGCGCCCCGGGACGGATGGCGCGGTGGAGGGTCTTCATCGCGGCCCTGGCCCGGCACTTGGAGGAGCGTTATGGCGCCGATGAAGTGCGCTCGTGGCTCTTCGAGTCGACCAACGAGCCAAACCTGCCGCATTTCTGGCGCTACAACGTCGACGTTTTCCTGGCTTACTACGACGCTTCCTCAGACGGTCTGGCCGACGCAGATCCCGCCCTGAAATTCGGCGGACCGGCCAGCTCCCCGCCCGAACTCTCGGAATTTTTCACCCGTCTGATGGCCCATTGCGCCACGGAGGGGCGCCGGCTCGACTTCATTTCCGTGCACATCAAGGACCAGCCCCAAGCCATGGTGGCTCGGGAGCTCAGCGTCATTGGGTGGGTGCGGAGCCATTATCCCTCTCTGGGCGACAAGCCGTTTCTCAACGACGAGGCCGATCCCATCGCAGGCTGGGCGCGCCCGCTGTGGTGGGAGGCGGGGCCTTGGTACGCCGCCTTCGTGGCCCAGAATCTCGACTGGCACCAACGGCTGGAGGTCGAGCAGGCCGGCGTCCGGCTCACCCTGGTCAGCAACGACGATTCGTTTCTCGGCGGGTGGGATCAGCGCACTACCCACACGCTGTTCCGGCAACAGCCCTCAGCCCCGGGCTTCGTCATCGTGCGCAAGCCGGTGCTCAGCGTCACGGAACTCCTCGGCCGGCTGCGCGAGACCTTGGTCGCGTCGTCCCTGCCGTCGGAACTGCACGGCCACGCCGGCGTGATCGCCACCCGCGACGCAAGGAGCGCCGCAATCCTCCTCTATAACAAAACCGACATGTCGATCCTGGCCGACGGCCCCAGCGAGACGGAGGCCGCTCCTTTGGAGGCCCGCCAGAGCGTCCGCGTGACCGTCCGCATCTCCGGGCTGCCCGCCGGCTCCCTGCGGTTAACCGAGCTGCGCATCGACAACGACCACGGCAATCCTTACGGCGTTTGGAAGACACTCGGCCGGCCCGCGGTGCTTGACGCGCAGCAAGCCGCGGCGCTTGTCGCCGCGCAGGATCCGGCGCAGGTGCGCTCGGAAACGGTGGCGCCCAAGGACGGCCGGCTCGCCCTTCCCGTTTCATTGCCCGCTCCCTCGGTAATCCTGTTGCTCCTGGATTCGGCCGCGGGTCCGTAGGGGCCAAATTCTTACGAATTCGGCTACTAAGCGCGTTGGGGACAACGCGCTCCACCCTCGGACCATTCACCACCCAAGGCTAGCGGCCCAGATCTCGGAGCAATCGCTGATATTCGTTCGACTGCCTTAACAAGGAGCGCCCGACTTCGGTCAACTTGTCCACCGTGCTCGATGGCAGATGGAAGCTCGTGGGCAGATCTTCGAAGAACGTCCGGTCATTGGGGTCGGAAAGCTTTTCGAAATTCACCGTAACCAAGTAATAGTCCGGCCTCTTGTCCACCGCGCCGCCAGATGCCTTATTTATTGCCTGCCGCCGCCAGTCCTCGAGTGTTTGCCGGAAGAGTTCCAGCGATTGATAATCGATGCGGTCGTTCCAATTGTCCGTCAGCTGATCGAGCACGGTCACCATTCCCGGAATCGACTCTTTCTTATTCGATTCGGCGCCGCGATGGACGGCCGCGTTCACGACGATCAGGACGAGTTTCTTGGGCGTCGCCAGCCGGCTGCGCTCCATGATTTCTCTGAGCCCGCCGAAGATGAGGGACTCGTCCAGCAGGCTCTGCAGCCCGAGATTGTCGGACGTGCCCCCGTCCACCAGGTGGATATACGGGCGTTCCTTAAAATCGGCGTACGAGTGCATGATCTGCCAAACCGAGGATTCGCGGTGCGAAGAGACGGCCTCAGCCGGCTGACTGAGGTGCAGGTCCAGGCGAGCCGAGCCCGGCATCCCAAAATAGTTTCGGAGGGTTATGGGGGTCAGCAGCAACGGCACCGCCGAGGATGCCGCGACCGCGCGCGCGATGGGAAAGTTGTCGACGTTTGATGAGATGAAATCGAACCGTGTTTGGATGAACGGGAACTGCTCCTCGTTCGCCATATCGGTCGCATTGATCACCAAGTAGGGCCGGCCGCCGGCCTTAAGCAGGTCTTGGTAGGTCGCCCCGTCGAAGAGATGCCGGTCGTAATAATCGGCGGCCAGATCGCTCCGCCCATAATAAGGCGATAACAGCTTCGGCCAGTTCGTCGGCGTCAGGAAATCACGAATGAGCGCGTCATTGATATTGCGCTTGAGAAAGCGCGACTCGAAATCGGAAAAAATCCGGTCGTGGTAGAGGCAGTAGTAGGCCGCGGTGAAGCTTCCGCCGGAAACCGCCGAGATGGATTCGACGTCATCGAGAAGGCGGCGCGGGTGACCGTCGCCGGGCACGCGGGTCTGGGCCAGTTCCTGCAACACGCCGTAGGACAGGGCGGCGGCGCGAGTGCCGCCGCCGGAAAAGAACATGAGGATGACGACTCCGTCGGACGGAGCGTCGGCGGGACGGGGAACATAGGCCACCTGGGATGCCGGGCCGTTTTGCAGCAGAGGCTGGTTGAGAGGCGCATGAACGCACCCGGTCAACAGCGCTGCGGCAAGAATCAGGCCCGAAGTCCTCGAGTTCAAAACGGGGACGATCCGTAAACACTTTTTCCGGGACCGTCAGGCTCATAACCGAGGGTCGCTGAAGCGCGTTGGGGACAACACGCTTCACCCTTGGGCTCTATGTTATGCTCCTGCTCGGATTCTGCGCAGACGAACTGCGCCGATCGCGCCGATCGCTAGGAGAAGAAGAATGCCCGAAGAGGTCGTATCAGGAAGCGAAAGAGCGCCAGTGCTCGGATTAAAGCTCGTTATGTTGTAATCCGGGATATTGATGCTGAACGTGTCG
>DAISJK010000123.1:0-3986 GCA_036821505.1 Opitutaceae bacterium | reverse complement strand
ATCGCATGGCAGCGCGCGGGTTGGTTCGGCGATCGCGGGACCCCCGCGATCGCCGCCGGGTGCGCGTTCGCCTCACCGCACGGGGCGAGGCGCTGATCGGCGGCCTCTCGGCCGCGCACCGGGACGAACTAAGAAGGCGCGGTCCGGAATTGAGACGGTTGCTCCGAGCGTTGTCCGGGAAATAACCGCCTCACTGCAAGGGCAGCGGCAATGCCTGGATCCGGGCAGCAAGTCCGTCGAGAAGCTGCCCGGTGTGCTGAGCGGAGGTGGCGTCGCCCGTGCGAATCGTGTCGGCGGGAGTAAAATCGTTCAGCAGGGCGCAGTAATCGCTGTTGACCATGATTCCCAAGAGTTCGCCGGTTTGGCTCAGCACCAGATCGCCGCGCGAGGGGGAGAAGTCGCCAAAAAGCCGCTTGAAGAAGCGATTGTCCACCTTGACATAATTCGGCTGCAGGGGATCGAGCTTGAAGCCGACGGCGCCGTAGCCCTTCCCGCCGACGTTAATGAGCACCGCCTCCGGAAACTTGAACGGGTCCTTGGCCAGATGGTAGACCTTGGCACCGAGAGACGATGCCTGCGCGTCGTTCAGCGGCGCCACGATCACGCGCGAATCGAGCGCAAGGAAATCAAGGGACCCGGACGCCGCGCTCCCGCCGTTCGGTCCGGCCAGATCGACTTCGACCTTGTCCCAGTCGAAGTTCGGACCCAGGACCGAGAAAACGGTGTCAGCGATATGCAGCAGAGCATAGGTGCGCTGGCCGTCGGTGATGAGGACGGTGGGCACGTCTTTTTTGCGCTCCACCCGGCCGAATAGGCCCTTGCGCGTGGTGGAGATGGAGGTGATGACCCGGTTGGAAAGAAAATCGTGGAAAAGGACGTTGGCGTTGATCGGCCGGTTCTCCCGGATTTCCTGGGTCAATTCGCCGGATTTTTCCGCCAGCTTGCCCACGCCCTGCGCGAGCTGCGTGGTCTGGGCTTGCACCCTCAATCGATCGTCCCGCTCGGCCTGCACCTGCGTCTTCAGTGTGTCGGCCTCCTCGCGCAAGTGCTGTTTTTCCGCCTCGCCAACCACGACGGCCACGGTCAGGCCTTCGATCTGGCGGCGGGCGTCGTCTTGGCTCTTTTGCAGGGAGGCGATCTGCTGCTTCTGCCGTTCGGCCTCGGCCTGCTTGTCCTCGAGCTCGCGCTGGAGCTGGGCCAGTTGATCCTTGGTCATCGAGGATTCCTGCGTCGCGGCCGTCACTTGCTGGCTCAGCTCGGCGGCGTTGCGCTGGGTGTCGGCCAGGGACGCGGCCAGTTTGGATTTCTCCGCCTGCTCCGCGGCCAGGCTCTGTTCGCGTGAAGTCAGATTTGTGCTCGCATAAGCAAGCTTTTGCTGAAGATCGGCGCGCGCGGCCTGCTCATCGGCCAGCGACTGGCGCATCGTCTCCACCAAATCGTCGCTCTTCGCCGGAGAGTTGGCCGCGACCTCCGGCACGGGAGGCTGCTTCGGCCGCACCGGCTCCGCCTTCTCCCATCGCGTGAGGGCGATGAGATTCAGGAACAGGAAGTCGATGATGATGAGCAGCAGCGTCTTGTTCATGACGCGAGCGGAGCGGGCGCGGCGGTTTGGATCTCAAGGATAAGGCGACGCTTGAATCCGCGCACATGCCGGATCTTGACGAGAGCCACGCAGACGAGCCCGAACAGGTTCGAGGAATAGGCGGCGAGGAGGTTGGGTTCGATGACGCCCAGAACCTGCAGCACCAGAGCCGTGGCCGTGCCCATCATGCCGACGTAGAGGCCGATGTCGAAGAGGTTCTCCTCGTTTTCCATCAGGCGGTACTTGAGCTGGGGCGACACGTTCTGTTCGTTGATTTCATTGATCTTGCGCAGGCAGATGAGGTACATCACGACCTGCAGCAGGGCGAAAACCCCGATTGATATGAGTGTGGATGTGTCCATGGTTATATTATTTGGCGATGAGCTGGCGGAGAGGGGCGCAGGCGCGGCGAGCAATACCGGAAGCCGCATCCCCATCTGATAATCGGAGATGGGCGCCGCGCGCAGCAAGAAGGGCTCGGTCGCGACCACGATCAGGGCGGCCAGCAGCGTGGCGAGAAGCCCCGTTTTGATCGGCGGCGTGGCGCCGGTCCTGTCCGGGACGACGATCCAGCGGTCGAGCCCGTAGAGCAGAAGAAACATGCCGGCGAGATAGCCCAGATACTTGATTGCGAGCATGAGCTGCGGATGGGCCAGCACCATCGCGCCCGCCGCGCTCAGCGCAGGCCCGGTCTGGCGGTTGACCGGGACCTGGCGCAGCACGAGCTGCCGCACGGCGCCCTGTCCGTCGGACAGCGCGAGCCTCAAATCCTCCGCGCCCGGCTTGCCGTATTGCAAAAGATAGGTCGCGACCCGGTCGGCGGAATCGGTGAAGAGCGCCGCGGCGTAGATCAGCGGCAGTTGATCCGGCGCGACACGCGACAAATGGGCGTATTCGCCCACCGTGCGGGTGTCCTCCGTTCGGCGCAGGAGCTCGCTCAACTGCGCCCAGTCGAGGCGCCGGCTGAGGGAAAGCAGATCGAGGAAAAACGGCTCGAGGTCTCCCAGTTCGTTGTGCGCGGCCGCGTTCTCCGCCAAGCCTCGCAGCTCGCGCTGGAGCGAGGGCGAAAGATGCTCCCCTTGGTAAAGAAGGCCCGTCAGAAGGATGAGCGCGTCCAGCGGCTGCCCGCCGGGGCGCGATGCCGGCACGAACCGCCCTGTGTTCGCGATCGCATGCGCGCCCAGGATCGCCTGCACGCCCAGGGAGCCGGAATTTTCCAGGTACCCGCGCAGCGCGTCGCGCGCGCGCTCGGTGATCAAGAACGTCATCACCGGAGTGCTCGTCGCATGACCGGAGGGAGCGCGCAGATTGAAGAGCGGGTCTAGAAATGGATCCCAGCCGCCCCATGCGACCAGGGAGGGCTGCCGCGCCTCGAGCTGGCCGAGTTCGGTCGCCAACTCCGGCGCGCCGGGGTCGCCGACCGAGCGCGCCGCCTCAAGCACAAGCGAAGCGGGGCCGATCTTTTCCGCTTCGACCAACTGCCGGCCTTCGCCCGCAAGCGTCGGCGTGTCCTCTCCGGCCGCGCGAAGCAGCGCGGGGCTCACCGACTTGAGATTGACCGGGAGCATCCAGGAACCGAGGGCCACCGCCAAACCGGCAAGCAGCAAAAATAGAGCGGGCGCCCGGCTGCGGTGGACAATGCGAACATCATTCATGTCTGCTTAGAATATTGATTTGCGACATCAATAGACTGGAAATAGGCTAGGAATGACCAATGGCGTTGCCGATTGTTCATTATAACGATCCCCGATTGCGCAAGAAAGGCGAGAAAATCACCACTTTTGACGCCGCTTTGGCTCGTCTGGCGGCTGAAATGATCGAGACCATGGGTGCCGCGGGCGGGATTGGGTTGGCCGCGCAGCAAGTCGGCCAGACGGGGCAGATTTGCGTCGTTGACCTGCGCCCGAGCGACGCCGAGTTCCACTGGACGCTCGACGGCAAACCCCAGCCGCCGCGGGAGCTTGTGATGCCGCTCGTGCTGATCAATCCCCGCGTCGCGGCGGCCGCGGATGCGCCGGAGAGCGTTTACGAGGAGGGCTGCCTTTCATTCCCGGAAATCCGCGGCAAGATCGGCCGGCCCGACGCGATCACGGCGGAATACAAGGATGAGCACGGGGTGGCCCACGTACTTGCCGCGGACGGCCTGCTGGCCCGTTGCATCCAGCACGAGGTCGATCATCTCCACGGCATCTTGTTCATCGACCGGATGGAAAAGAACGTGCGCTCCGAACTTGAAGATGCGCTCAAGTCGCTGGCCAAAAAAACACGCGGAACGAAATGAGCCAAAAAGCCGATGGCATGAGCTACGCCCCGCAGGGCAAACCCAGCCCGGTGGTGCGCGCGGGCGAATTTGTTTTTGCGGCCGCTTTTCTGGAACACGGACACATCCATGGCCAGGCCAACG
>DAISJK010000122.1:0-4014 GCA_036821505.1 Opitutaceae bacterium | reverse complement strand
GTCCGCGGGGGACGCTGCGAGCGCTGCCAGGGCGACGGGATGATCAAGCTCGACATGCAATTCATGGCCGATGCCTACGCCCCCTGCCCGAGTTGCGGAGGCAAGCGTTTCAATCGCGAGACGCTCGAAATCCTGTTTCATGGCAAATCGATTGCCGATGTCCTGGCCATGACCGTGCGCGAGGCGATCGTGCTTTTTCGCAATATTCCCAAGGTGATCGACAAGCTGGCCACGCTGGAGGCGGTGGGTCTCGGATACCTGGCGCTTGGCCAGTCGTCCACGACGCTTTCGGGAGGTGAGGCCCAGCGGCTCAAGCTTTCCCTCGAGCTCAGCCGCAAGCAGCGGGGCGACACCCTCTATATCCTGGATGAGCCTACCACCGGCCTCCATTGGGTGGATATCCAACGACTGATGGATCTGCTCTTCAAATTGAGGGACGCCGGCAACACGGTCATCGTGATCGAGCACAATCTCGACGTGATCAACCTGGCCGATTGGCTGATCGATCTCGGGCCCGGAGGCGGCGCGGCGGGCGGCCAATTGGTTTATGCCGGTCCCCGCGCGGGGATCGAAAGCGAGAGCCAATCGCTCACGGGCCAGGCATTGGCGCGCTGGGCAAAAAGGAAAAAGTCAGGGTAGAAATGCCTCCGCAGACTTGCGGATTCGCCCTTCAATGACTTTGTTTCCGGGCGTACGGGCAGGGGCTAGTGTCATGTGCCTGATCCCGTCGAACCACTGTTCACTGTCTCATGAAAAATGCCGCTAAAACCAACAAGACGCCGCCTGCCCCAGCGACGTTCGATTCCATTGCGTCCGCCCCGGCGCCAAAAACAGGCCGCATTCCGCGGATAAAGAAAGAGCCATCGACCAACGGCGCTTCATCCGAGCGCGCCGATTCGGCCGCCCCCGTCACCGTTATCACTGCGAAGATAGACATCGGTTTCGGAAACCGGCTCTTTGTCCGCGGCGAAGGTCCCGGGCTGAGCTGGGACGAGGGAGTTCCCCTGGATTGCGTCGCGAACGACCGCTGGGTCCTTTCCCTGCCCGCCGCCGGAAGGCCGGTTGCGCTCAAATTCCTGCTCAACGACCGGGACTGGAGCATCGGCGACGATTTCATCATCGAGCCGGGTGCCAGCCTGGCCGTCACGCCCCTCTTCTGAGGAGCGGAGACGCGCCAATCAGTCGGGGTTAATCTCGCGCAGTCTCGCGGCGATGGTCCGCGTGGCTTCATCCCGCTCCGTCAGCTCCGCCGCCGGCACGCGTTGCACCCGCACGTGCACCCGGGAGAACGGCCGCGGCAGGTAGAACCCGTCCCAGCTCTTCAGCCTCCAGGCCGACTCGAATCTTCCGCCCAAGAGCAGAAGGGAGGTGCCGGTGCGCCGCGCCACGATCAGTGCCCCCGGCTTGAAATCGTAGCACGGCCCCCTGGGGCCATCCGGAGTGATGCCCACGTCGTTGCCGGCCCGCAGCACATGCACGAGCGCTATCGCTCCCTCTCGCCCCAATTCGCTCGTCGAACCCCGCACGGCTTTGAGCCCGGCGATCTCGAAGAAAGCAACCAGCCAGGCGCCGTCCTCGCTCGGGCTGACCAAGCCATAGACCGGATGCCCTCCGCGGTAGCGCCGGTAGAAGGCCGGCACGAGGAATAGCCGGTTGTGCCAGAGGATGAAGGCATAGGGCTCGGCGTGGCTCTCGAAGAGCCGGCGATCTTCCGGGGAAATTTCGAACCGCAGCGACCGCCACCAAAGCCGGGCGATCGCGCCGACCGGCCAAAGGGCCGCCCGGCGCCAGCCGGAAACGCGGTGCGCGGCGGGCGGAGCGGACGAATCGTGATTCACGGGGAGGTTCATTAGAGATTGGCGCTCGCGTTGTGAATGGAATTCACAATCGGAGGCCCGGCCTTTATTCAAAGTCAGCCGATGCCGCTTCCTCCTTGTCAGCACCTCCCGACTGCTCCCGCCGGCATCGACTGGAGGTTGCTTCACGCCCACCGCGACGCGCATCGGCGGTCGGACTTTTATATCGATTGCCTGGAGTACGCCCATGCGCTCTGGCAGCAGGGCCGCGCGGCTCGGGCGATCCTCTGCCTGGACCGGGCTTTCGGCGCGGAATTGAAGGGAGACGAGCCTGTATTGGAGGCCTGGCCGCTGCCTTATGCGGCCTTGGCCTGGATCTTGAAAAACACCCCGCCGGACGTGTTCCTCGGCAACCCGCTGGTCCACTTCCAGCATTATGCCGGACGAATGAGCGGCCCGCGGCTGGAGCAGCGTCGCTGGCGAGCCTGGGCGTGCTGGGCGCTGACTCGGGTGGTTCTGCCTCATCTGCCCGGCGACCCGCGGCATCCGATTGAGAAGCCGGGGGAGGAACAGATCGCGGCGCAATTGGCCGTTCACGGTCATCCCGGCGAGGAGCCGTTGTGGCGGCGGGTGTTGAAGCAGTGGCGGTAGGAGTTTTGAAATGAACGCTAAGCCGCGACGGTCTCAAGCGAGCAGCCGTCGGCCAGGGCGGGGGATTCGCAATTGGGGCGCGCGATGACGCCCGGGTAGGGCTCGGGCGCGAACTCCCTGCCCGGTTCGGCCAGGAGGTGACGGTCGCAGACGGAGAGGAGTTCGGCCTCGGTTTCGGTCCGGCGCATGTCGTGGAGGAAGGCGCCGGTGGGGTCCACGCTTTGGCCGACGAAGTTCAAATATTTCTTCATCTTGTTGACGTGGGCGCGCTCAGGCACCTCGGGAAGGCGGGTCGACCGGTAGAGACGGTCGATGTATTCGCGGACGTCGGACAGGCTGACCCGCGTTGCATCGCGGCCGGCAAATCGTTCGCGGCATTGTCGGAATATCCAGGGGTTGCGGATCGCGTGGCGGCCGATCATTGCTCCGGCCGCGCCGGTTTGGCCCAGGATGGAGGCCGCCTTGTCGGCCGAGGTCAGGTTGCCGTTGGCCAGGACCGGGCACCGGGAGCGGGCACAGGCTCGGGCGATGAAGTCATAGTGCACCTCGCTGCGGTACATCTCCTTGACCGTGCGGCCATGGACGCTGAGGAGATCCACCCGGTTCCGGTTCACGATGTCGATCAGGCGGTCGAAATCGGCCGGGCTGTCGAATCCGATCCGCATCTTGACCGTGAAAAGCCCCGGTACGGTGGCGCGGAGGGCGGTCAAAATCGCGTCTATCTTGTCCGGTTCGCGCAACAGGCCCCCGCCGACGTTCTTCTTGTAAACCTTGGGCGCGGGGCAGCCGAGGTTCAGGTCGATGCCGGCGACGGGATGGCGGAGCAGCTCTTCGGCCGTGCGTTGGAGATGTCCGATATCCTCGCCGATCATTTGGGCGAAGACAGGCCGGCCAGTGTCGTTTTCGTCGATCGAGCGCAGGATGTGGCGCTCGGGCCGCGATTGCGCATGCACTCGGAAGAATTCCGTGAAGAAATAGTCCGGAGCCCCGTAGTGGGCGACCACCCGCATGAAGGCCAGGTCCGTCACGTCCTGCATCGGGGCCAGGGCGGTGATGGGCAGGCCGGGCAAAAGCCCCGGAGGAAGGCCCAGGCTCAAATCGATTCCTCTTCCTCCCCGCCTGTTTCGGATTCGCTTTCCCCGGTCTTCTGCTTGAGCACGCGATCGAGGATTTCCGCGTCGTTCCTGACCGAATCGAAGACAGCGCGGGCCACATAGATGGGCCGCTTGTGCTGAAGGGCCAAAACGATCGAATCGCTGGGCCGTGCGTCGATTTCCACTATCTTCATGCCCAGCTCATTTTCCATGCGCAGAAAAATCCGGGCGTAAAAAGTGCTTTCCCTAGTGTCGTTGACGATCTTTTCCCTTATGTCGTTGATGATCACGTGCTCGAGCCGCGCGCCAAGGCCGAGAAGAACGCTGCCGATAAGATTATGGGTCAGCGGCCGCTCCTTTTTTACCCCCTTCAGCGTCATCTGGATCGCATTGCCGACGAATTCATCGACGTAGATGATGAAGGTCTTCTCCTCGTTGCCGAGAAACACCGCGTGGGTATTCGGCGTGGGAAT
>DAISJK010000121.1:0-4016 GCA_036821505.1 Opitutaceae bacterium | reverse complement strand
GTGCCGTCGAGCGGACGCTCGCTCACGTCAATGACCGTGTCCATCAGCCCTCCCACCCTGCTCACGATCGGCACCGTGCCGTAGACCTGCGAATACATTTGGTTGAGCCCGCAGGGCTCGAATAGCGACGGCATGACAAAAAAGTCGCAGGCCGCTTCAATCAGGTGGCTCATGGCCTCGTCCAGGCGCGAGCTGAGGGAGACTTGCTTCGGCGCCTGTTCGACCAAAGCCTTGACTTCACTCTCCAAACGGCGGTCGCCCGTGCCTAGAATGACCAAGCGGCAAGGAGATCCCAGAAAGAAGTCCCGGTTGGTCATCACGAGATTGACGCCTTTTTGCGGAACCAGCCGGCAGACCATGCCATAGATCGGTCCGCCAAAGCGGGCGTCGAAACCGCAGCGCTTGAGCAGCTCCGCGCGGCAGCGCTGCTTGCCCGCGAGATTGTCCGCGGAGTAACGCGCGGGCAGCGACGAGTCGGTGGCCGGATTCCAGACTGCGGTGTCCACGCCGTTGATGAGCCCGACCAGGTCGTCGGCCCGAGTCTGCACCACGCCCTCCAGTCCGCAGCCAAATTCCGGCGTCTGGATTTCCTTCGCGTAGCGCGGGCTGACGGTAGTCACCCGGTCGGCGAAGAGGATTCCCCCCTTCATCAGGTTCATCTGGCCGTAAAATTCCAGGCCGTCCACGGACTTGAGTT
This sequence comes from Opitutaceae bacterium, assembly GCA_036821505.1. Classification (GTDB taxonomy): domain Bacteria; phylum Verrucomicrobiota; class Verrucomicrobiia; order Opitutales; family Opitutaceae; genus Palsa-1447. Next base: position 3,319 of record DAISJK010000121.1, on the reverse strand, counting down.
CCTCGGGCAGGTTCGTGCGCGCAAAAGCGGCCGATGGAAAAAGCCCCTGATAGGCGATGTTGTGGATCGTGAAGATGGTCTTCATCGCCAAGGTGATGCCGTTGCGGCGCTCGGCCTCGCGCAGGAAGAGCGGCAAGAGCGCCGTCTGCCAGTCGTGGCAGTGGACGATGTCCGCCTGGACGTCGGCAAGCCGGAGCGTTTCCGCCACGCCTTTGCAGAAGAAGATAAACCGGTCCGAATTGTCCTCGTAGCCGCGCTCGGACGTGCCGTACAGACTGCGCCGGTCGAAGAATTCTTCGCGGCATATCAGATACACTGTGAGATTTCGGCGCGGATAAAAGACCCTCACTTCCCCGGAACAGAATTCATCCCCCATCTCGATCTTGAGCCGCAGGCGGCGCTCAGCCGCCTCGGCGTCCTTGTGCTCCAAGACGGCGCGGTATCCGGGAAGAAAAACAGAGACCTCGTGACCGCGGTCGGCAAAAGCGGCCGAGAGAGCACCGACCGCATCGGCCAAGCCGCCCGTCTTGACGTACGGGAATAATTCGCTGGCTGCGTGGACGATTTTCATCGCGTCCCTCTACCCAGCGTGCATTCTTCAGCCAATTCCAAAGCGGCAGCGAGGGGTAACATTTCCGACAAAACGGAGCCGCTTCTCGCCAAAGTCAACGGACTTAGGCACTTTCAGGTTTATATGACAGTTAATGGACGTATTCAATTTCGTTCCGGGGGTTCGGCGTTTGTCGTGCCCGAGACGAATAACGGCGCCGCGGCGGACGGCTCGATTCAAATTGCTCCGCCGGACACCGACGTGGCCCTCCCTGGGGACCGCGTGGCGGTGAGCATTTTCGCGGGCGTGCAGGGTCGCAGGCCGGGTGAAACGGTCGGACGGGTGCTCCGTGTACTGGAGCGCGCGCGCGAAACCGTGGTGGGCGATTTGCGGCGGGTCGGAAGGAATTTCCGCGTGATGGCCGACGACCCTCGTTTTGTAACGGAGATCCAGGTCGCCGATCCTGCCCGCTCCGGGATCAAGCCCGCGCCCGAGCCGGGAGACAAGGTGATCGTGAAGCTCGCCGAATGGAAAAGCCGCGGCATGCCGCTGACCGGAACGATCACCGCCCGGCTTGGCCGCACGCATGAGCCGCAGGCGGAACTTCTGGGCGTGCTCGAAAAATACCAGCTTGAGCCGAAATTTCCGGCCGAGGTCGAGCGGGAGGCCGCCGCCCTGCCCGACCGCGTGCAGCCGCGGGAGCTCGCGGGACGTCAGGACTACCGCGCCATTCCGACCTTCACCATCGATCCCGATGACGCAAAGGACTTCGACGACGCGCTCTCGATCGAGCACCTGAACGGCGGCGACCTGCGCGTGGGCGTGCACATCGCGGACGTTTCGTCCTACGTGCGTCCGGGCACCGCTTTGGACCGGGAAGCGCGCAAGCGGGGGAATTCGACGTACCTGGTGGGCACGGTCGTTCCCATGCTGCCTGAAAAGTTGTCGAACGGCCTCTGCTCGCTGGTCGAGGCGCAGGACCGGCTGTGCAAGGCCGCGCTGCTCACTTTCGGCAAGAACGGCCGGATCAAGCACACGGAATTCGCCAATACGGTGATCCACAGCCGCAAACGCCTGACTTACAAGCAGGCTTACGCTCTTCTGAAGGAAGGCGACTTGCAGCGTATTCGCGCGCTGCCTCAGCCGCCCAAGCATCAGACCGGCTCGACCGGCCGGGCGCTGCGTGACTTTAGCGATGCGGAACTCGTGGATTTGCAGTCGTGGATTCGCACCCTCTGGGGGATCGCCTCCCGTCTGCGGCGCGAGCGCATGGCGCACGGCAGCCTCGATCTCGACATGCCGGAGACAAAGATTTTCGTCGACGAGCAGGGCTACGCTGACCGCCTCGAGAAGGTGGAGAATGACGAGAGCCACCAGTTGATCGAGGAATTCATGCTCGCCGCCAACGAGGCCGTGGCGCGCCTCACGCGCGTGGAGCGCCTGCCCTCCCTCTACCGGGTGCATGACGATCCCGACGAGGAAAAGCTGGCGGAGCTCCGGCAGCATCTGGCGACGTTCGGCGTCAATGTCGGCGATCTCACCAAGAGAGAGGAAATCACGAAACTCCTGGAGTCGCTGCGCCACCATCCGCAGGGCTATGTCCTGCGAACGCAGCTTTTACGGAGCCTGAAGAGAGCCTGCTACCGCGCCTCGCACGACGGCCACTACGGACTGCACAAGAAGGACTACACCCACTTCACGTCGCCGATCCGGCGCTATTCCGATCTGGTGGTGCATCGCGTGCTCGATGCCTGGTTCGCCAAGAGCGGCGGCGGATCGTCGCACGCGCGGGCGGGCTACAGCCTGCCGGGGATCGAGAGCCTGGCCGAACATCTGAGCCTGACTGAGCAAAACTCGATGGAAGCCGAGCGCGAGAGCGTGAAGATCAAGCTTATGGAATTCTTCGAGCGCGAGCTGACCAAGAAGAAGCGCACCCCGCTGGCCGCGGTGATCACGGACGTTCGCCGCAACGGGTTCTTCATCGAACTTCTCGAATCGATGACTTTCGGCTTCGTCGCGGCGAGCCGCCTCGGCGACGATCAGTATTCGCTCAACGACGCGGGGACAGCGCTCATCGGACGGCGCAAGCACAAGCGCTATCAGCTGAACGGGCACATTGACGTGCTCGTGGACCAGGTGGACCGGTTTAAGCGCCAAATTGACTTTCGACCCGCGTGACGCTCCTTGCCTGATCATGAAACATTATGATTTTGGCCTGAAATTCCGCTCACATTACGACAAGGCGGCCGGCCTTTACGCCAAAGGACAACGCGACGCCAAGACGTTCTTCAATTCCGATGAACAGGCATGGCTCTCGGCCAACGGAATGACCGCGCAACATCTATACGATTACGCCGAGGACCTGAGCAGTTCTCAGGAGCCAGGCTTCGAGATCGCGCTCGGAATCGAACTGGTGCGCAGGGATTACTTCCTAAATGTCCAGGGCGGACGTCCCTCTTCCGTAGTCTTGGACGAGGCCAAGCTTCCGCCCAAAACGGACGCGGTGAAGGGCATCGAATGGCTTCCGCGCATCATCCCCAAGGCCAGGGCCAAGCTTCGGGGTGAACTACCCCAGAGCCTGATGTATTGCTGCGGCGGCGATCGCCGGTTTTTCAAGGCCCACGATATCCTGCCTTCCGAGTTCCTGTCCGTCGTCTGGCGCAATGATAAGAACGACTCCGCCATCGTCGATTGGGTCGTTGCTCGAAGCCGCGCCGCAAAGTCTTAGAACTCAGAGCAATTCCCCCTGCGCTTCCACGGCCGGTTTGA
>DAISJK010000120.1:3350-4043 GCA_036821505.1 Opitutaceae bacterium | reverse complement strand
ATGAAAGGAGACCACGCGTGGGCTCGCATGTGATTCACGCCAATAAGATCCACCCGGTGCGCCACGGCGAGGGCTTTGGCCGCGGCTACGCCCAGCGCGAGGCAGGGCGCCAGTCCGGGACCCCGGGTGACCGCGATGCAGTCGGGCGGTCGGCCGCCGGCAGCGTCCCGCGCGCGCTCGAGAAGCGGAGGAAGATGGCGCAGATGCTCGCGCGCAGCCAGGTCCGGCACCACGCCGCCATGGCGTTCATGCACCGCCACCTGGCTGTAAATCCATTCCCCGACCAAGCCTTGTCCGGATTCGAAGAGCGCCGTGGCGGTTTCGTCGCACGAGGTTTCGATCGCGAGGATCATTTCTTTTGCTGACTATCCAGCAGCAGCACCCCCCGCAACACGTCCAGGGCCGCATCCAACTGCCGGTCCTCGATCGGCTCGAATCCAAAAAGGCGCTTGAACTCGGCCGGGTCCGAGATGTCGGGCCGGGAATGCTGTTGCTGCAACTTGGCGTCCTCATCCGCGGTCATCACCACCTCCACCTGGGGCGCGACGCCCCGTTGGTGAATGCTGATCCCGCTCGGAGTGTAGTATCGGGCGGTGGTGAGCCGCAGCCCATCGCCGTTGCGCAGCTTGAAGATCGACTGCACCGATCCTTTGCCGAACGACCGCTCGCCCACCACGACGGCCCTTCCCGTGT
>DAISJK010000120.1:0-3340 GCA_036821505.1 Opitutaceae bacterium | reverse complement strand
GGGGTAGGCGGGTCGGCATGAGCACCGCCAGCACCGCCGCGCTGGCCGTGCCGGAGTTTATCAGCACCGCCACCGGCATATCCAGGGGCTGCTCGTCCGATTCGGCTCGGTACTCCTCCCGATCCGAGGGCGTGCGCCCTTGGGTGTACACGATCAGCTCGCCCTTTTTGAAAAAAGGCTCGGACACATCGACGGCGGAATCGAGCAGACCGCCCGGGTTGTCGCGCAAATCCAGAATCAGCCCGCCGATATCCTGCTTCAATAGCCGGTTGAGGGCGTCGATGAATTGGTCGCCGGTATGTTCGGAAAACTCGGTGATTTGGATGTAGCCGATGCCATCCGCGAGCACGCGGGTTTCGCCGATGCTGTCCACCTTGATGATTTCGCGCGTCAGCGTGAGATTGAGATGCTGGCCCGTGGAAGGCCGGAAAAGCCCCAGGGCCACCTGGGTGTGCGGTTTGCCGCGCAGATGGTCGACGATCTCGTCCATGGAGACCCCGGAACCCAGCGCTCGGCCATCGATACTAATAATTTCGTCTCCTCGGAGAATCCCCGCGCGCTGGCTCGGCGTGTCCCGCATCGGCGCCACGACGACCGCCCGGCCGCCATGAACTTCGACCTGGATGCCTATGCCGCCGAATTCCCCCGAAAGGTCCTCCTCCAGCTCGGCGTTGTCCTTGGACTCCAGAAACTCCGAATGAGGGTCGAGCGACTCCACCATGCCGTGGATGGCCGAGCGGGCCAGGCTGTCGTAGTCCGCGGCCGCCGGATCCACGTAATGCTCGTTGACGATCTGCAACACCTCCTTGACGTAGGCCGCGGCATGGCTGAGGTCCCGGTTCGGAAAGATGCTCCATGCAACCGCCAGGCACCCCGCGGACACGGAAAGCACGGCTCCCAGCACGAGGCCCGCGCCAAAATTGAAAAACCGTTTGCCCATGCGGGCGACTTTGTTCATCGGCAGCGTTTTGTAAATGGCGCCCTCCGCGAATTTTATTGCCGCCTTCCGCGAAGCGGCGGGACCGGACGGCGTCATGACTTTCGCCCGATTCATGGAGCTGGCCCTGTATGATCCGGCGCTCGGCTACTACCGACAGAAACGCCGGCGCATCGGACGGTCGCAAGGTACGGATTTTCTCACGGCCACCTCGGCCGGAGCGGCGTTTGGCGAGCTGGTTGCAGGCACGGCCGTCTCGCTGCTTGGGGCCCGCGGCCTCGATCCGCGTGAGTACCTCTTCGTGGAAATCGGCGCGGAAGATGCGGGCGTGCTGGCGTCGGTGGATCATCCCTTCGCCGAAAGCCGCGTAGTGCGGCTCGGCCAGCCGCTGGAATGGGACGGCCGCTGCATCGTTTTTTCCAATGAGCTTTTCGACGCCCAGCCCTTCCGCCGATTGGTGCGCCGCGGCGGGGTTTGGCGGGAGATGGGGGTTGCCTGGCGGGACTCGGACCTTGTTGAAGTCGAGTTGCCTGCTGCGCCTAAACTTGCCGGTCCGCTCGCCCTACTCGAGAAAGGACGGTCGTCCGCGGTGGGCGGCCAGGCGCAAGACTGGCCGGAAAGTTATGCCATTGATGCGCCCGTCGGTGCGTTGGCTCTCGCCGAAAAGATCGTTCATGGCAAATGGAGCGGTCTTTTCCTCGCCTTCGATTACGGGAAATCATGGAGGGAACTCGTGGAAAACACGCCCGCGGGCACGGCGCGGGCATATCGCCTCCATCGCCAATCCAACGATCTGATCGCCCATCCCGGCGAGCAGGATATTACCTGCCACATTTGCTGGGATTGGCTTTCGACGGCGCTTTCGCAGGCAGGCTTTTCCGATCTCCAGCTCGAATCCCAGGAGGCGTTTTTTGTGCGCAACGCGGGTCGACTCCTCGAATCGCTCGTTTCAAGCAATCGGCCGGAGACCAAGTCCGCGCTCCGCCAGCTCCTCCATCCGGGTAATTTCGGACAAAAATTCCAAGTCCTCCACGCCTTCCGCTAGGAGTATAGGCGCGATTTTGACCGAAGAGGGTGCTGTGAGGGGAGCGTGAGCTAGCCTTATTGGCCGTCTCTTGGCAGCAACCCCTCTTTGAGGGGTGGCGCAAAGCGCCGGGGTGAATTGCTGCCGGTTTGGCGGCCAGATTGGGTTTGGCTAGCTGCGACCCTTAGCACCCTCTTCGGTCAAAATCCCCTTGCCACGATCCCCCGCCACTCTACTTTGAACCTTTTAGCTCCAACCGAACCCTTTTAATACCATGGCTCGAGTCTGCATCATCACCGGCCGCCGCTCCGTCAAGGGCAGCATCATCAACCGCAAAGGTCAGTCGAAGAGCAGCGGCGGAATCGGCACGCACGTGACGAGCGTCACCCGCCGCCAGTTCCGGCCCAATCTCCAGCACATCCGCATCAAGCTCCCCGGTGGCGGCACCCGCCGCGTGTGGGTTTCCGTCAAGGCCATCAAGGCCGGGCTGGTTCAGAAGGCGTAGCTAAAGCGCGCGGAACACGACGGCGGCATTCTGCCCGCCGAAGCCGAGATTGTTGCTCAGCACGGCGCGCACTTTCGCGGCGCGTGACTTGTTCGGAACGTAGTCCAGATCGCAATCCGGATCCGGTTCTTCCAGGTTGATGGTCGGAGCGATCATTCCGGTCTCGATCGTCTTCGCGCAGATGATCGATTCGATTCCCCCCGCTGCGCCAAGCAGATGGCCCGTCATCGATTTTGTGGAGCTGACAGCGAGCCTCCGGACGTGATCTCCGAAGACTTTCTTGATCGCCAGAGTCTCGAAGCGGTCGTTGTAGGGCGTGGATGTGCCGTGAGCGTTGATGTAATCGATTTGCTCCGGCCGCATCTTGGCCGCCGCCAGGGCGCGGCGCATGGCCAGCGCCAGGCTGCGGCCGTCGGGATCCGGCTGAGTGATATGAAAGGCGTCGCAAGTCGCCGCATAGCCGGCCAGTTCGCAATAGATGCGGGCCCCTCTTGCCTGCGCATGCTCCAGCGATTCGAGCACGAGCACGCCGGCGCCCTCCCCCATGACGAAGCCGTCGCGGTTTTTGTCGAATGGCCGGCTGGCCTTCTGCGGGGCGTCGTTGCGGGTGCTCATCGCCTTCATGGCGCAGAAGCTCGCGTAGGCGAAAGGCGTGATGGCGGCCTCGCTGCCGCCCGCGATCATGACGTCGGCGTCGCCGCGACGGATGGCGTGTGCCGCCTCGCCCAAGGCGTGGGTGCCCGTGGCGCACGCCGAGACCACCCCGAAGTTTGGGCCGCGCGCGCCGAATTCGATCGCGACCAAGCCGGCGCACATGTTTCCGATCAGCGACGGAATGGTGAAAGGCGATACCTTTCGCGGGCCGCGCTCCAAC
>DAISJK010000119.1:0-4047 GCA_036821505.1 Opitutaceae bacterium | reverse complement strand
CGTCGGCCATGTGACGGCGCAGGCGGCCGCGAGCGGGGCTCGCTGGATGATCGACGCCTACTGCGGCAGCGGGCTTTTCGCGCTCGCGGCCGCGCGGAAGTTCGAACGCGTGGCGGGCGTGGAAATCAGCGAGAGCAGCGTCGCATTCGCGCGGGAAAATGCCGCCGCGAACGGCGTGGCAAACGCGACGTTCCTGGCGGGCGATGCCGCGGCGATATTCGCCGGTCTTGATTTCAAGCCGGCCGAGACCGCGGTCGTGATCGATCCACCCCGCAAAGGCTGCGACGAATCGTTCCTGCGCCAGCTCCTCGCATTCGGACCCCGCGCAGTCGTCTATGTGAGCTGCGATCCGGCCACGCAAATGCGCGACCTCAAAGAGTTCCTGCGGGCGGGCTACAGCCTGACGAAGGTGCAGCCTTTCGACCTCTTTCCCCAAACGCGGCATCTGGAGTGCGTGATCACGCTGATTAACGGTGCTCCATCCACTCCGGCGACGAATACTGCTCCGTCAGGCCGCTGACCTCGGTCTCATCGAGCTCCGGCCAAGGCGCGGGACAGGCGGGGCCGTGCAGCGCCGCGGAGATTCGGGCCGCAAACTCATCTCCAAAGCGGTCCCAATCGACCGCGCCGGCGGCCGGGCGCCAGATCGATCCCTGCATGAGCAGGCCTCGTTTGTTCCTCTTCTGCGCCGCGCCCGCGATTTTTTCGCCGGTGCCGGTGTGGACCACGTCATAAATCTCGGCCCGCTGAAAACAGATTCCGGCCGGCCCGGCGGGTTCGTCGCCGGTTTCGGCGGGCAAAGGAGCGCGCGGCTGAACTTGCGCGGGCACGCCCTGCGCTCCCAGGGCGCCGGCCAGGCACTCGTGCACCTCGCGATAGCATTGCACGGCCGACATCTCTTCCCATGCATGCCCGCGGGGAAAGATCAGGGTGTAGGTCCAATCGTCGCGGTGGTCCACCAGCCCGCCGCCCGTCGGACGCCGGCAGAGGTCGAACGGTCCGCCCGCGGGCAGTCGCGCGCGGATAAATTCGATCTTCTGGCTGTAACCAAAGGTGAAGGCGGGCGCGCGCCATTCGTAATGGCGGAACCGCGCTGCCACGGGCGGCGGTGCGCGCTGCAGAAGCAGAAAATCGAGCGCCATGTTCTCGGCCGCTCCGCCGGTGCGCGTGGAGAGGATGTCCAGCCCGGCCATTTCGTTCAAACTCCCAGCAAATCCGGCGAGACGTGCCACCGGACGAACCAGCGTGAAGTCTCGCCCGCACCCGCTCGTTCAAGCGCAAGCACCGCTCCCTTGCGCATGACAAAAAACGGTTGGATTTCCCCAGCCACCAAAATCGACGCAAGCGCGCTCAGGTGCGGCTCGTGCCCGACCACGGCGAGCGAGACGTCGACCGACCTCAGCTTTGTCGCCGTGGCCTCCGCGTCGTGATTGGGCTCGAGGCCGGCGACCTCGGACAAGGGAACGCGCAAGCCCAGCCCCTCGCTGAGGAGCTTCGCCGTCTGGCGCGCGCGGATAAGCGGGCTATGCCAGATTTCATCCACCCGGAAAGCATGGCTGGCGCGCAGGAATTTGGCCATGCGCTCGACCTGCTCGCGCCCCTTCGGGCTCAAGGGGCGGACCGCATCCTCGTCGGAATCGAGGGCGTCGGCATGGCGGACTAGAAAAAGAAGCATGGGATCACGGAGCCAGTCGTTCGACGGTCCAGCTCCCATCTTTTGACCGTCGATAGCGCAGCCGGTCGTGCAAGCGGTTGCGACGGCCCTGCCAGAATTCGACGGTCTCCGGCGTCAGCCGAAACCCGCCCCAAAAAGGAGGCAGCGGCACCGGCTGGCCGGCGTATTTCTTGTCCAGCACCTTGACGCTCTCTTCCAGCACGGCCCGCCCGGAAATGACCGAGCTTTGCTGCGAAGCCCAAGCGGCGAGCTGGCTCGCGCGCGGACGGCTGTGGAAATAGGACTCGCTCTCCTCTTGCGCGATCCGCGCAACCGGTCCTTCGACGACGACCTGACGCTCCAGCGCGATCCAGGGAAATACCAGCGAACCGCGCGGGTTGGCCTCGAGATCGCGCCCTTTGCGGCTTTCGTAATGGGTGAAGAAGACGAATCCCCGGCCATCCAGCCCCTTGAGCAGGATCGCGCGGGCGGAGGGCCGGCCATCGCGTCCGGCGGTGGCCAGGATCATGGCGTTGGGTTCGTGAATCTTCGCCCCCTCCGCCTCCTGAAACCATTTTTCGAACTGCCGGAAAGGGTCGCGCGCAAGATCCTTCTCGGCCAGTCCGGCCAGGGCGTAGTCGCGGCGAAGTTCGGCGTAGGAGGGCATGGCGCGGGCGTTGTGCATGCTGCGCTCCGGGCGCGACATTTCAAGCTCCACTCATCCACCCGTTCGCGGTAGGAAACTCGCCCCTTGCGCGCCGCCGATGCGATCTCCGATTTGTACGGCCTGACCCGCTCCGAACTCGGAGCGCGGGTGGAATCTTGGGGCCTTAGCCCCGTGCACGCTGCGCGGATCTGGCGCTATCTCTATTGGGAGTGCGCGGAATCGCTCGAAGCCATGATCGAATTGCCGGCCAAAGTGCGCGCCCGCCTGGCGGCCGATTCCTCCCTGCGCCCGCCGCCTGCCGTCCGCGAAGCCCGTTCGAGCGACGGTTTCACACGCAAATTTTTACTCGGCCTCGAAGACGGCCGCATGATCGAGACCGTCCTCATGCGCTTCACCGGCCGCACGACCGCATGCGTCAGCAGCCAGGCCGGATGCGCCATGGGCTGCGTGTTCTGCGCCACCGGACAGATGGGTTTTGAACGCCATCTCACCGCCGGTGAAATCGTGGCCCAGGCGGTGCACGTCCAGCGCATCCTGCGGGTCGCGCGCGAGCCGCACCGGCTCCGCAACGTCGTCCTCATGGGCCAGGGCGAACCGCTGCACAATTACGACGCGGTCATGAAAGCGGTGGACATCCTGCGCGATCCGAGCGGCCTCTCCCTCGGGGCCGAGCGCATCACGCTGAGCACGGTCGGCGTAGTGCCCGGCATCCGGCGGCTCGCGGCCGAGCGCCGCCCGGTTCACCTCGCGGTGTCGCTCCACGCAGCGACACAACAGGAACGCGCCGCGCTTGTGCCCGCGGCAAAGAAGTGGCCGCTTGATGAATTGATCGCCGCGTGCCGTGACTACAGCACCCGAACCGGCCGGCGTATCTTCTACGAATGGACGCTGATCGAGGGGCGAAACGATTCGCCCGAGGAGGCCCGGGCCGTCGGCCGCCTGCTGCGCGGCCTGCCCGCGCAGGTTAATCTCATCCCGCTCAATCCGACCGCGGGTTACGTCGGGGCGCCATCGGCGCCCGATTCGGCCAGGCGCTTCCAACGAATCCTTGCCGAGGAATTTTCCCTGCCCAGCACCGTGCGCCAGCGCCGCGGCATCGACATCTCCGCCGGATGCGGCCAGCTCGCCGGACATGCGTAGCCGCGAGCGCAGCACGTGCGTGGCCGCGAGCATAGCACATGCGTGGCTGCGAGCGTGAGCGAGTGGATGCCGACGATTTCTCTTAGGATCGTGCCCGGCGTGCTCGCACCGCTTCGGCCAGCACCGCAAAAACCGGAAGCGTCTGCTCCCAGGATAGGCATCCGTCGGTGACGCTGCGGCCATAGACCAGCGGGCGGGCGCGGTAATCCTGGGCGCCGCCGACAAGGCTGCTCTCGAGCATGACTCCGGCAATGACGCGCTCGCCTCCGGCGATCTGAACCGCGACTTCGGCCGCGACCGCCGGCTGGCGCTCAGGATCTTTGCCGCTATTGGCGTGGCTGCAGTCCACCATAAGAAAAGGCGGGAGCTCGTGCTCGCGCAAAAGGGCGGCGGCGGCGCGGACATCACCGGCGGAAAAATTTGGGCCGCGCGAGCCCCCGCGCAGAACCACGTGCGTGCGGTCGTGTCCGCTCGTTCCGAATATCGCCGGCACCCCTTCGCGGGTCAGCGATGGAAACCAATGCGGCAGCCGCGCGGAACGGATTGCGTCCACCGCCGCTTGCACGTCCCCATCGGAACGGTTCTT
>DAISJK010000118.1:0-4066 GCA_036821505.1 Opitutaceae bacterium | reverse complement strand
GTCCCTCGGAAGGTCAAAAGGATGAAGACGTCGGCCAGGGCGCAAATGACGCAGGTCGCACCCAGGACGAAAAGAGAGCGATGGGCGGGATTTTTCCGGCGCCTCCAAATCCAGACTCCCCCGGCCAGGGCGAATAGGTTGACCGGAACGGCGATAAGAATGCCGTGCATCCCCTCGCTGGCGATGTACCCGCGAGGCGGGACGGGCGGATCCGGGGGCAGGAGAAACGGGAAGAAAGGACTCACCGTGGGCTCGGCGAGCAAGTACTGGCGCAAATTGAAAAGAACGAACGACGAGTTGATGGAGCTCGTATTGATCTTCTGCTCATACACGATGTGAAATTGGTACTTCGTCCCGAATTCGAATGCGTCGCCGAAGCGCGCGCGATTGTAGGCCAGGAGCCCGAGCACGCATGCGGCAAACGGCGCTGCCGCTCCGAAAATGAGCCAAGTCGAGCTCCGGCGGCCGTTTTTTGGCCGGGCGCGCATATCCCAAAATGCCGCTCCGAGAATCAGGGGAGCGATCGGAATGTAAGTGATGCGCGAAGCCGCGCTGAATGCCAGCGCAAGGCCCAACGCGGGAGCCCAGAGATTCCATCGTCCCGAGGTCGATCCCTTCCAAAGAAAAAATAGCGCGGCCCAAAAGCCGCAGGCGCCGCAAATGATGGAGACCTCGAAGATCATGGGGCGCTGAAGCGTCATCAGAATCCAGGACCCCATTACGGCGAAAATCATCGCGCCAACCCAGGAAACCCCGCCCGCTTCAGGCCGAGATCGGCGCAGCACATCGCGCACGAGCCAGGCCAGCAAGATCAGCGCCACCGCCGCGACCAGGCATGTGGCGGCCGACTGCGAAAGGTCCGTTCCGGTCAGCAGCTTGAACGGCGCGAAGAGAACAAGCGCGGGACCGGGCCCAAAATAGAGGTAATATTTTCCATGATAGAGGCTGGCATCCCCCAGTCTCCACATCCTGTTTTGCGCAGGGTCATAGGGGTCCGGCAGCGCAAAGAGCCTGGGATCCGGCGCGATATCGAGGTAGGTGTGACCTTGCAGGAATGAGTCGGCAAGATGGTCGTAATAGAAATAATAAATCTGACCTGGGGAGGACCACCCGGGCCGCAAATACCAGGCTGACGCTGAAGCAAATAGGAGCAGCGCCAGAAGGGGCAGGACGCGGGAACGCACCGAGCCACATTCGGCGAATTCCCGCGGGAAATGCAACCGGGTTCTTGCGAATTGGGTTATAACCCGATTGTTCAACGAACCGCATGAACGAATCGGCGCCCGCCGCTCAATCTTCCAGTTCAAAACCCGCCATGGCCGTGCTTCTGGCCATGAGTTTTTCGCACATGCTCAACGACGCGGTGCAAGCGCTGCTGCCGGCTGTGTATCCCCTGCTTAAAAATTCGCTCCTGCTCAATTTTTCGCAGATCGGGCTCATCACGTTCACGTTTCAGCTCACCGCTTCGTTGCTCCAGCCCGCGGTCGGCGTTTATACGGATCGCCGGCCAATGCCCTTCTCGCTCACCCTCGGCATGGTCTGCACCTTGGTCGGGCTGCTGCTTCTTTCGTTTGCGGCGACCTTTCATCTGGTGCTTGTCGCCGCCGGTCTCATCGGCTTGGGATCTTCCGTATTTCATCCGGAGTCGTCCCGCGTCGCCCGGCTGGCCTCGGGCGGCCGGCATGGGCTGGCCCAGTCGATCTTTCAGACCGGAGGCAACTTTGGAACGTTTCTGGGACCTTTGCTGGCGGCACTTGTGCTCACCGAGGGCCATTTTTCGCGCATTGCCTGGTTCGCGGTCATTCCGCTGATCGCAATCCTAGTCCTTATGCGGATAGGCGGCTGGTACCGGGATCGCCTGGCTCACCTGGCCGCGAAGCCCGCATCGGCCGCCGGCGCCGCGCATCCGGTCGCAAGCCGCAAGCGCGTGATCATGACGGTCGCTATCCTGGCCGCCCTGATTTTTTCCAAGTATTTCTACCTCGCGAGCATCAACAGCTATTACACGTTCTACCTCATCCATCAATTTCACGTTTCGATCCACGCGGCTCAAATGCACCTGGCGCTGTTCCTTGCGGCGGTCGCGGCGGGAACAATCGTCGGCGGCCCGGTCGGCGATCGCATCGGCCGGAAGGTCGTGATCTGGGTTTCGATCCTGGGGGTCGCGCCGTTCACCCTTCTGCTGCCCTATGCCAGCCTCTTCTGGTGCGGCGTGCTCTCCGTGGCGATCGGGTTCATCCTGGCCTCGGCATTTTCGGCAATCCTGGTTTACGCCCAGGATTTGATTCCCGGAAGGATCGGCCTGGTCTCTGGAATCTTCTTCGGTTTCGCATTTGGCATGGGCGGAATAGGCTCCGCCCTTCTCGGCCGGCTGGCCGATCACACCAGTATCGCTTACGTTTTCCATGTCTGCTCCTTCCTGCCGCTGATCGGACTGCTCGCCGCCTTCCTGCCGGAGGGCAAGCCGCGGCGGCAGCCGGAGCGATTCGCCGTGCCTAGCACTGGCAAGCTGCCAGTCTAAGGGCCGGCATGGGATTCTGGCTCAAGAAATTCACTTCGTTTTGGCTGATGCCGTTTCCATTCTGCGTCAGCTTGATCGCCGTCGGGTGGTTGCTCGGGCGGCGGCAACCCCGCGCGGGTCGCGGCTTGATCGCAATCGGCCTGCTTCTCTTGCTCCTGTTCGGCAACAAGGTCGTGAGTGACCGGCTGCTGAGGCCGCTGGAGGCCGTCTATCCGCCCGTGCCGGAATTTCAGGCAGGAGCGCCCGCCCCGGAGCCGTTCCGCGAATGCCGCTATGTCGTCGTGCTCGGCAGCGGCCACGCCGACGTTTCCGAATGGTCCGCCACGGACAAGCTTTCATCCGCGGGGCTGGCCCGTGTGGTCGAGGCTTTCCGCCTGCTGCGCGTTCTGCCGGATGCACGGCTGATCGTGAGCGGGCCTGCTGATCCAGGCAGGCCCAGTCACGCGGCGGTGCTGGCGGCGGCGGCGGAATCTCTCGGAATCGCTTCCTCAAGGATTATTCGCATCGAAGAAGCCCACGACACCGAAGATGAGGCGCGCATCGTCAAGTCGATCGTAGGAGGCGCGCGTATAGCCCTGGTCACCTCGGCCTGGCACATGCCACGGGCCGCGGAGCTTTTTCGGGCGGAAGGGGTCGACTTCATCCCCTGCCCCACAGACTATGCCGCCCGGTTCAACGAGACCTTTCATTGGGGGGACTTGACCTGGGATGTCGAGTCGCTCGATCGAAGCACCAAGGCCGTGCACGAATTCCTCGGGCGGCTTTGGCTGAGGTTAAGGTAGCCGAATTCTTACGAATTCGGCTACACCCCCGGCAGGGTGAAGAAGAACGTCGTGCCGGAGCCCTGTTCGCTGGAGATCCGCACCTCGCCTCCGTGCGCTTGCACGACATGCTTCACGATGGCCAGGCCCAGTCCCGTTCCGCCCTGCTCGCGCGACCGGGCTTTGTCCACGCGGTAGAAGCGTTCGAAAATACGCGCTTGCGCCTCGGCGGGCACACCCGGTCCGTCGTCTTGCACGCGCATTTCCACGCCGTCGCCGGGCCACGCTTCGGCGCCCACCACGGTGCGTCCGCCGGTGCGGCCATATTTGATAGCGTTGTCGACTAAATTGGAGAGCACCTGCCGCAGGCGCTCGGGATCGGCGCGCGCCATGAGTTCCGAAGGCACCGAGTTAACCAGGGTCACGCGGCGCGCCTTGGCCCTGTCCTGGAAGTCCTCGAACACCTCGTGGACAATGCCGCGCAGCGGCACTTTCTGCAATTGTAGGGTCAAGCGGCCCGAATCGAGCGTCGAGAGCAGCAGGAGATCGTCGATCAGGAGCGTGAGCCGGTTGGCGTGGCGGTCGATGATCTCGAGAAAACGCTCAAGGGCGGCTGAATCGTCCTTGCCGCCGTCAAGAAGCGTTTCCGCTGCGCTCTTGATCAGCGAAAGCGGCGTGCGCAGTTCGTGGCTCACGTTGGCAACGAACTCCTGCCGCACGGCCTCAAGCCGGCGCAGCCGGGTCAGATCATGGAACACCAGGATGGCGCCCTCGCGCCCACCCC
>DAISJK010000117.1:0-4074 GCA_036821505.1 Opitutaceae bacterium | reverse complement strand
AATGAATGAATCGATGTCATGCTGCTATTAAAGCAACCGAATGGGGGGCGTCTGCGGCGGTTGCTAGAATCCAGGCATGGATCCACCCGCTATTGTCCCATTCGACCCGGAAGACGCCGACACGAACGCCTACGCCGATCTGCGCCCAGCCTGCATCGAACATGGATTCCTGCCGACTTTTCGTCATGGCATCCTCCTCGACGCAGCCATGGTCGCGCCGCAGGACCCTGCCGCGCTTTCTGCGATCCGCCGGTTGACCCACCAGGAGGTGCGGCGGTTTCAGATCAGCGAGGAGGATTTCGACCGTGCCGTGGCCGCCTTGGAAACGCACCGTGTACCGTATGTGGGGAGCGGCGCGGCCGAAACAGGGACGGCATGCGGCGAACCGGTCCTCTGGCCGGAAACTTGGGATTTTTACCAGCGCAGCCCCCGTGACGTTGCCGCCGAGATGGTGCGCTGCTCGTTTGCCGCCGGAGCATCCGATTTGCTGCTGGACGATCAGGAGGACAGGCTGGATGTGGCGGTCAAACTCGGCGGGCAAAAAGAAATCCTTCCGCCCGTCGAAAAAGCAGCCGCCGTCGGGCTGCTCAAAGCGTTCAAGGAAATGGCCGGGCTGCCGGCACAAGCGGTTGGCACCTGGCAGTCGGGCTCGTTTCGGCTGCCGGCGGGAAACGGCAGGCGGGCCGACTTGCGCATCGAGATTACACCCACGGTGCACGGCGAAAGCCTGGTGGTGCGCATCCAGGACGCGGCGCGCCAAATTGGAAGGATGGGACACCTGCCCTTCGACGATTCTGGGCAGGCGCGGCTTGCTTCGGGGTGCCTGGCCCAGCGCCAAGGCCTGATCGTCGTCACCGGCCCGACCGGACATGGCAAGACCACCACCCTCTATGCCTGCCTGGGCCAGCTCGATTCATCGCTGCTAAACCTCCGCACCTTGGAGGATCCCGTGGAATTCGCCGTGCCGTGGATCACCCAGATTCCCGTCGGCGCCGGCACCGGCCGCGGCTACGCCGACGGACTGAAAAGCCTGCTGCGGCAGGCGCCGGACGTGATCTTGCTGGGCGAAATCCGCGACCGCGTCGCGGCCCAAGTATGTGTCGAAGCCGTGGATACGGGACACCTGATTCTGGCCACCCTGCACACTCGCGACGCCATTGGGGTGGCGGCCCGCTTGCTCGATCTGGGCGTGACCGGCCGCCAGATCGCATCCTCCCTCTTGCTCGCGATCGGACAGCGCCTGCTGCGCCGGCTCTGCCCCAGCTGCCGGCGGCGGGCCCCCGCCACAGCGCGGGAGGCGCGGCACTTCGAACGCTACGGACTGCCCGTGCCCGAGGCCCTGCACCGTCCCGGTCGGTGCGCGCGCTGCGGCGGCCGGGGCGAGCGGGGCGTGACCGCCGTGTTCGAGCTCTTTCATCCCGGCGGCCACGAGGACTTGGCCGAGATGATCGGGCATAGCGACCTGCGGACATTCGACGAGCGCGCCCTGCGCGCGCGCTGGCTCGCCGTCGGCGGTTCAACGCTTGTGCGTGAGGGCCTGCTCAAGGTGGCGGCCGGCGAGGTCGCGCACGCGGAGGTGCTGAAATATGAGCGCAACCCTCCCGACTGACACCGCTTGCTATTATCCCTGCATGCAACCCGCTCCCGCCGATCCAACATCGATACCTGACGCGGTCGAAATGCCTCCGGCTGTCTGGCGGCACTACCGTGCGTTTTCTTGGGTCGTCCATGAGCAGCGCATCGTTTTACTCATCCTCGGGTTTCTGCTGGCTGCGGCCGGATCGACCTGGAGCCTCGCCCTGCGCCTCCGACACAAGGCGCCGGTGGTGGTGAGGGCGGCCCCATCTCTAAAAGAGATAGCCGCGGCCTTTTACGGCGTTCCGGAAATATCCTACGACCAACTCGCCTTCTTTCTCGATGCATGCCTGCCGCTGCTCTACGCCTGCGGCGCCGAAGGCCACCCGTTATTGCCCCTGCTCCAGGGCCTTGTGGCGCCTGAAATCTACGACGGAGCGGAGCGTAGGCTGAACCGAGCCGCGGCCGATTTGCGATCGAACGGCATGACGCAAAGCCTGACTCTTACGAGTCTGGCCAACGTCGTGGCCGACGCCGCTAGCGGCAGAGCCGCAGCGGACGTTCGCGGGTTTCTGACGGTCACGGTCCACCGGTCATCGGCGCAGTTTTTCCCTTGGGAAGCCCATGTGCTGCTGGAGGCCAATCCGGCAAGCCGGTTAAACCCCTATCCGTTTTATCTGCTGCGCTTCGAGCCGCACACTGCGCCGGGCGGCACTCGCTGACAACCATGCCTGAGTCCGTCACACCCGCTTCGAACTCACGATGGCACCGCACCATCGAAAGCTCGGACTTCTTTATCGACGAGGATCGTCTGCGGCTCTGGTTCTATCTGCTGATGGCCGCCGGGATCGTCCTGTTGTCGGCCCTGGCGGCGGGCCTGTGGCAGCTGCAGCGCGCCGCCCTGGCTCCGCCTGTTTTTGTGGGAATATCCCATGGTCTGATTTTCACCGGAAAGCCGGAGGGTCTGGCCAGCGTGACCGAATCCGATTTCGATCGGCAATTGGCCGATACGGTGCAGATCCTTTTTACACGCACCGAAAAAGGACTGCCGCCCGAAATCTCCGAATTCTGCGCGTCGGACGTTCGCTCCGAAGTCGACCGAGCCTACCGCGAAGCCGCGGCCAAATATCCGGCGGGATACGCCCAGACGTTCGCGTTGCTAGAGGCCCGCACCATCGCCAGCCGCCAGGGATTTCGCCGAGTATATTACCGCGGACTGCTCTCGTCCCGTTCGGTGGGCGCCGCTCAAACCAGCCCCATCTATCTGGACTGCACCTTCATCATTCGGACGCCGTCCGCCATCAACCCGACCGGCTGGCGTTTGACGCGCGCAGATGCGCTCAGCCGCGACGACTACTATCGCGAGGAAAGCGAACGCTCGGTCCGCCGCACCTTGGAGTTGCCGGCCGACTCCGAGGCAAAGCCATGAAATTCCGCCTGTTTCCGCTCGTTGTCCTATCGGCCGCGGCCAGCTGTTGCGCATCGACTGACGTAGAACGTTCCCGGGCGGATCGAGCTGAAGGCGACATCGCATGGCAACCAGGGGTTCCGCTGGAACTCTACGTCGCGCCCGGCCGCGCCACCACGATCCTACTGCGCACCGCCCAAAAGGTCGCGGCTATCTCACTGGCCTCACCCATCGTCGCCTACAAATATGACAAGGCGCTCAATCAAATCGAGATCACGCCCACGGTGCGCGCGGGCGGGGTCGAGACGAATCTGAACCTGCGCATCGGACCCGACCTTTATGTCCTGCTGGTCAAGGTGGTCGATGACGTCCGGGTTCAGATGACGCGCAGCTTCGTCCCGGCGGGCGAAGCCACGGCAGACGAGGACGCCGATCTGGCGCAGGCTCGGCCCCTGAAGCCCGCCGAGATCGACATCGTGGCGGCTGCCCAAACTCTCGAACAGGCGGAAACCGATCCTCACTTTCGCCAAGCCCGTCCCGATCTACGGATCGAATCGATTGGGCGGCTCTACGAATGGAACGATTGCGTGGTCGAACTGGCGGACGCCGCGCAATTTGCAGCGCGCGATCTTCTGGTTTTCAAGGTTCAGTGGATCAATCGGACCGGAGACGCGCTGTATCTCGATCCAACGCAGTATGGGCTCTTTGCCGACGGACGTGCCATACCCATAGCCGCGCGTTACAAACCCGGCTCGGGCGCGGTCATCTATCCAGGCCAGTTGGAGACGGTGTATCTTGGCGTCCAGGGCTATCGTCTGAGCCGCCACAACGACTGGCGGCTCGGCCTGCCCGCCGATAGCGCGATGGTCAACCGCCTGCTCACGCGTTAGCCATGGGACTATTCGTGCGCGAGAAAAACGACGGCTCCCGGGCGCCGGGCTATGCCCTATATTTCTTGTGCGCATTGGCCGCAGCCGCAGCTGTGGCGGTTCTGCATCGTCGCGCCAATTTAAGCCGCACAGCAACGACACCCAGGCGCGCCGCGCATTCCAATGTGACTTCGATCACGCAACCCGCGGCTACCATGGCAA
>DAISJK010000116.1:0-4075 GCA_036821505.1 Opitutaceae bacterium | reverse complement strand
GCGCGCGATCCCCCATGTCGAATTCATCCGCATCGGATCCCGCATTCCTGTTTTTCTGCCCCAGCGCATCACGCCGGAACTCTGCGCTCTGTTCAAGAAGTACGGCCCGATCTGGATGAGCATCCATGTCAACCACCCGAAGGAGTGCGCCGCCGAGCTGCGCGACGCCTGCGAGCGGCTCTCGTTCGCCGGCGTGCCCCTGGGCAACCAAAGCGTGCTCCTCCGAGGCGTGAACGACGATGCCGAAGTCATGAAGGCGCTCGTTCACCGACTGCTGCAGATGCGCGTGAGGCCCTATTACATTTACCAGATGGATCTCATCACCGGCGGCAGCCACTTCAAGGTGGATGTGAGGAAAGGGATCGAAATCATCCGCGCGCTGCGCGGCCATACGACCGGCTACGCGGTTCCTCAGTACGTGATCGATGCCCCCGGCGGCGGCGGCAAAATTCCGATCAATCCGGACTACGTCGAGAAAATCACGGACCGCGAAATCCTGCTTCGCAATTACGAGGGCCGCCTATTCAGCTATCCTCTCACGAACACCCCCAAGCCGGTGACTGCGGGCGGCGCCCCTATGCCCGCCGAAATCCACGAACCTGCGAATATCAGAATGTAGCGGGCTGGCTCCGTAGCCCAATCGTCACAGTTGCCGATTGCCGGCACGATATTTTAAGACATTGGTCCACAATGGATTATAGATATCCAGGGTCCGTCGCATATATTCCCTGAATTTTTGAGCGTTTCGACGGGGGGAACGTCTATCTCTGCGAACCACCATTCTGGTGTGAGTGGTGATGTAGTTCTTACGGTTTGCTTGGTGTTAGGTCACACGGGGCGCCTCGAAAGGGGCGCCTCTTGTGTTTCCGGCGATTCCAAGAGAAACCAGAGCCGGGGTCCGGTCGTCTTTCCTGTGCCCAGTTCGGCTTCGAGTGTCTTGGGATAACTTGCCTAAGACGCCTTTGGAGAACATCATGGGTCCTATCATTTGGAACAAAGCAGCGATCGAAAAGACTAACAAAGCACCATGCGCCAGAATAATAAAACACTTCTCATCACCACACTCACGCTTTCCGCCCTTGTCGCGGGATGCGAGGGCACGGGCCCCAACACCCAGAACGGCGCCGTCGCCGGCGGCGCTCTAGGCGCCCTTGTCGGCGGTATTGTCGGCCACAACAGCGGCATCGGCACTGGAGGAGGGATGCTTATTGGCGCGGCAGCCGGCGCGATCGCCGGCGGCACGCTCGGAAACGCGGCCGATCACCAAAACGGCACGATCTATCACAGCGAAGCCGAGGCGACCACGAACGTGGTTGTGGAGCAGCCTCCGCAGCCTCCGCCTCCGCCCAGCGAAGTGATGACCTACCAGCCGCGGCCCGACGCCGTTTGGGTCTCCGGATACTACGCTTACGACGGCTACCGCTACGTGTGGGTGGCGGGGCACTGGGAAATTCCGCCTCCGGGTTACCACTACTTCCATCCCGCCTATTGGGCTCCTCGCGGCGGCACTTACGTTTACGTTCGCGGTTACTGGCGGTAAGGGCCCTGCGGCCCGGTCTTGCCCGCTTGAGACATCGGCGTTGTAATGCGCCGGAATGATCTCGTTTCGCGAAGGCCGGGGCGCGGCCCGCCGCAAACCCGTCGACCGCATCTTCCAGCTCCGGCTCAAAGTCGTCGGATGCAGCCCGCTGATCTGGCGGCGGCTCCTCGTGCGCGAGTCGATGTGGCTATCCCGCCTTCATGACGCGATCCAGGTGCTCTTGGACTGGTTCGACTACCAGACCCACAGTTTCGCCTTCGACGACCTGCGCTTTGGCAACCCGCTCAAGCGCGATGACCGGATGATCGAGGATGATCGGGACGTGACGCTGGGCGACGTCGATCTCGAACACCACGGCCGGTTCATTTACACCTATGATTTCGACGAAGGCTGGCAGGTCGAAATCGACGTGGAACGGATTGTTCTCCTGAAAAAAGGGATATCCTACCCCCATTGCATTGGCGGGGAGCGCGCCGGCCCGCCTGAGGACTGTGGCGGCGTGGAAGCGTATCACGACATGCTTGAATGCATCAAGGAGCCGCAGACCGATCTCGGCCGCGAGTGGCTGGAATGGCTGGGACCGAATTATCGGCCCGAGGCATGCAACCGGGACAAGATCAATAGGGCCCTGCGGAAGCTGGGGAAGTGATCCGACGCCGGGCACCGGGCGTCCCGATAGGGGTCTATGCGGCTATGAAACTAGCGCATTCGATCTTTTCTCCACGGAGGGTTTCGCTCGCCTCGGCGGCGGCGGCCGTCCTGTTGGGTCTGGCCGCCGGATGTTCACGAACAATCGTCGAGGCCCCCCCTCCGCCTGAGCAGGAGGTGATCGTGGACCAGCCGGGGCCGGATTATGTTTGGATCGGCGGCTACTGGGGCTGGAGCTGGGGGCATTACGCCTGGGTTTCCGGCCATTGGGACAGACCCCCGCACCCCAACGCGGTTTGGGTTGCTCCGCGGTGGGAGCAGCACGACGGCGGGCACGTTTTCATCAGAGGCTCCTGGCGCTAGACGGACTTCTCCGTCGAAAGAGTAAAGGCACAGTCTGGCCGGGTGGAGCGCGTTGTCTCTAACGCGCTTGCTCTTGAGATCGCTCCCGCTTTCGGCATGATGGGCGTTTCATGCCCGAATTATCCATGACTCCCGCCAGAATTTCGCTCATCGCCGTTTCGGCCATCCTTGCCGGGTGCGCCACCACCATGCTCGTCCCCATCGCGGATAATCAGCAGGCACCGATCGTTTTTGGAGACAATGGCCCTGAAAATGCCTCCGAGGGCGGAGTGACGGTCGAGAGGGCCGGCTTGGAGCCGAATGCGGCGGCGAAAGCGATGAATTACGTCTTCGATTTCACCGTTTCGGACAACCGGGCGCCGCGCAGCGTGATCGTGGAGGACGTGACCGCCGACAGTGAGAAGGAAGTCCTTGCGGAAGACACCCGGCCTTTTCTGGCGAGCGGCCGCTGGCATTTTGTCACTCCTTCAAGGACCGCGGCCGAGCCCGATCTGGCCTGGTTAATGACCATCGAGGCAGGCATGCGGATCTACCGCTTCACCGTGGTGACCGCCGATGGGCGCACGCTCGTGCTCTATCAGGCTTCGCAATATTCCGGCGAGTTTAAGTCTCGGGTCCGCAGGGCGCTGGGTCTCGATTACTGAAGCGCCTCGGCCAGGGCCGCGATGATGTCTTCGGCCGACTCGGTGCCGACGCACAGCCGCAATAGGTCAGGCTCGACGCCGCTGGCGGCGAGTTCGGCACGGCCCGCAGGCGTCGTCACGAGGTCGTAGTGGGCCAGGTACATGAAGGGACAGATCAGCGTCGTCTTCATGCCGAAGCTCGGCCCCTTTGCCAGTTCCAGGCGGTCGTAGAAAGGCTCCATCGGCACGCGCAGGGTGAAGGTGATCATTCCTCCCGTGGCCTGGGGCCCGCGCGCGACGCGGCGATAGTTCTCAATCGAATTGGGCTGAAGCGCCCAGCAGACCTCCTTGACCTTGGGATGCGACGCCAGGAATTCGGCCACGCGCGGAACATTGGCCTCGATGCGCGCGAGAACCTTGTCGACCTGGCCGATTTGCGCGGCCAATCGGGACGTGTCGCGGGCATAGACGGGCTCCAGATAATCGGGAAGACGCTGGCGCAGCGCGGCGGCGTCGCCGCCCGCCCTGTTGATCGCGACCACGCCGGCGATCACGTCTCCCTCGCTCGCGGCATATTTGGTCAAGCTGCTCGCCACGAGGTCGGCGTAAGCCAGCACATCCACGCTGAAAGGCGACGACGCCGAAGGATCGAGGACGAGGCTTGCGCCGTGGCTGCGGCAAAGCCGGGACAGCCACGCGACGTCGGGCGTCTGGATGAGGGGATTGGTGGGAATCTCGGTCAGCACGCCCGCGATGCGGCGCCCCCGCTCGGCGAAGATGCGCTCGAGCGCCGCGCGATCCAGGACATCGCTGGCATAAAGGTAGTCGGCCGGCGTGGACGTGTATTTCTTTAGGACGGCGATGGTGTCCAGGTACAGCCATCCGAGTTGAACCCAGATTG
>DAISJK010000115.1:0-4117 GCA_036821505.1 Opitutaceae bacterium | reverse complement strand
GTTCATCTGGCCTCGTAGCGAATCGAGCCATTCGCGCGACTTGCCGTCGAGAAATGCGCCGGCCTCCTCCACGCGCAGGCGATAATCGTCGGCCGAGACCGCGCTCGGGAATCCGTAAAGTTCGCGCCGCACGTCGTCGTAGAGCTCCCAATTGCCGTCGGGCAGCCGCCGCGGATTCCCGTCTCCCAGAAGAATGCCGAAACGGCGCCGCATTTGGGCCAGGGTCTGGCGCAGCGGCCCGCTGTGGGGGAAAGGGCCGAAATAGCGCGAGCGGTCGTCCTTGCGAAATCGGACCAAACGGAAGCGTGGCAGCTCCTCAGCCGGGTCCACCCGCACGAGCAGGAAGCGCTTGTCGTCCGTGAAGTCGGTGTTGTACCGCGGCTTCCATTTCTTGATCAGCTGCCCCTCAAGCAGGAGCGCCTCAGGTTCGGAGCGCACCTCGATCGCGTCGAAGTCCGCGATGAGGCCGATGAGCGCGCGGATCTTGGGCGACAGCGCCGACCGGCGCGACCTTTGAAAATAAGAGCTTACACGCCGCTTCAGGCTCCCCGCCTTGCCCACATAGATGATCCGCCCCAGGCGGTCCTTCATCAGGTAAACGCCCGGTTTGTCCGGCAGCCGACGCACCTTTTCCTTCAGTGCTGACGACACGGCGCGATGTGGGGCCGAGGCTGGCATTTTTTTAGAATCCGCCTAATGGTAGGCCTCAGCAAGTATGGTTTCAACTGACACGCCGTCCGGCGCAACCCCGCGCAAGGCTGTCGCCCAAGTCCGCTATGAACTGCTGACGCTCGGCGACGAATTGTTGCTCGGGCTTACGCCCAATAGCCACCTCGCCTTCATCGGCGCGGAACTGGGGCGGCGCGGCGTGACCCTGCAGCGCAACGTGACGGTGACCGACGATGCCGAAGCCATCGCGCGCCAATTCCGTGAAAGTTGGACCGTATCCGATGTCGTCATCACGACGGGGGGCCTCGGACCCACCTGCGACGACCGCACGCGCGAAACGCTCGCCGCGGTGCTCGGTCAGGAACTCATCTTCGATCCGGCCATCGAGAAGGCCATCGCTGAACGCTTCGCGCACTTCGGGCGCCCGATGACACCCAACAATCTCAAGCAGGCCTACCGTTTTGCCCGGGGTGAGGTGCTGCCCAATTCCAACGGCACGGCGCCGGGCCTGTGGGTCGAGCAGGACGGCAAGGTGCTCTGCATGCTGCCGGGCCCCCCCAACGAATTGCAGCCTATGTTCAGCGAACAGGTGATTCCCCGCCTGGAGAAACTCGGCCTGCTGCTCGATCGCGAGGCCTACGTGCAAATCCGCACCGCGGGCATCGGCGAATCGATGCTTGAAACGAAGTTCCAGCCGATTTTTAGCCGGCATGGCGACGCTCTTGACGTGGCCTTTTGCGCCCACGCCGGGCACGTGGACTGCCGCTTGAGTTCGCGCAGCGGCCGGCTGGGACCGGCCGATCTTGAGGAGATCGCGGAGGAATGCGCCCGTCTGGTCGGCGAGGATTTCATCTGCTACGGCAACGATTCGCTGGCCAAGGTCTGCGCGGACATGCTGCGCGCGCAGGAAAAGAAACTGGCTGTCACTGAAGCCGCGACCGGAGGGCTGCTGGCCCACACGTTCGCCGACCTTTGCGGCGCCTCGAAGTTTTTCGCCGGCGGCTGCGTGTGCTGCACCAACGACGCCCGCATGCAGCTTTTGGAGGTGCCGGAGTGCCTTCTTCTTCAACACGGCGGGGTCAGCGCGGAAGCGGCCGTGGCCATGGCCACCGGCGCCGCTGAAAAGCTCAGCGCGGACTACGCGCTTTCGATCAGCGGATTCGCCGGCCCCTGCGGGGGCTCGAACGAGAACCCGGTCGGCACTATTTTCGTAGGCTTGCACGCGCCCCACGGTGTTTGGTCCAAGAAGCTCAGCTACCCGGGACCGCGCAAGACGGTCAAAGTTCGCGTGGTGAACGCGGCGCTCGATTGGCTGCGGCGCGAATTGATCCGCGCCTCCCGTGCCGCGCCGGCTTCGGTCGTTCAGCGCGCCGGCGCGATGCAGTAGAATCTGTAGCTGCGAGCGTGAGCGAGTGGCTGCGAGCGTGAGCCTGTAGCTTTGAGCGTGAGCCTGTGGCTGCGAGCGTGAGCCTGTGGCTGCGAGCGTGAGCGAGTGGGGCTTGCTCAGCCCATCAAATTCCGCAGCGCCGTCAGATACTTCTCCTGCGTGCGCCGGACCACTTCCGCAGGCAGCCGCGGGGCCGGCGGTTTCTGATCCCACTTGAGCGCGAGCAGATGGTCGCGCACGAACTGCTTGTCGTAGCTCGGAGGAGACTGTCCCGGCGCGTAGCTCTCGGCCGGCCAGTAGCGCGACGAGTCGGGCGTGAGCACCTCGTCGATAAGGACGAGCCTGCCGCTTGGATCCGTGCCGAATTCGAATTTCGTGTCGGCCAGGATCATCCCCGCTTTGGCGGCTCGGTCATGACCGAACCGGTAGAGCGCAAGGCTCGTCTCCTTGACCTTTCGATACAGCGCGCTTCCGACCGCGGCTTCACCTTGGACGTCGTTGATGGGCTCGTCGTGTTCGCCCTTTGGCGCCTTGGTTGTCGGGGTGAAGATCGGCTCCGGCAGCCTATCCGCTTGGCGCAGTCCGACAGGCAGCTTGATGCCGCATACGTCGCCGGTTTTCTGGTAGGAACTCCAGCCGCTGCCGACGAGATAGCCTCGGACGATGCATTCGATCGTCAACGGTTTCAGCTTGCGCACCACCATGCTTCGCAATTGGAGGTCGCGATCGGTCAAGCCGCGCCGCGCAAATTCTTTTTCCTGATCTGGCAGAAGGTGATTCGCGATGATGCCCTGGGTCTGCGCGAACCACCACAGGCTCATTTGCGTCAGGATGATTCCCTTGCCGGGAATTCCATCCGGCAGGATCACATCGAACGCCGAAAGCCGGTCGCTCGCGGACAGGAGCAGCGCGTCGCCGAGGTCGAATATCTCGCGCACCTTGCCCGATGCGATTTTGGGATAGGACAGACCCTCAATTGAAACGGCCGCACGGACGGGCAGCGCGGCGGCGATAGCGTCGAATGATAACATGGATTGGATGTAGCCAAACTCGTAAGAGTTTGGCCGAAGTCTCAAGACTTTTGGCGTCGTCCAGGCATTTACAGCAGCTTGGGCCGTTGCTCACTAAACTCTTGCCGCTTCCGCTCCGCTCAGTAGGGTGCCCGATTCCGCGCTGGGTCCCCATCGTCTAGCCCGGTCAGGACACCACCCTTTCACGGTGAGAACCGGGGTTCGAATCCCCGTGGGGACGCCATCTTACGGGGTCGTAGCGATAGTGGCGCTGAAGTTGGTGCTGTCGTTGGAGGAATCGCGGCCCGGACCGGGATCGACGACAAAATCGATCGTGGTGCCCGGCGCGACGGCCTGGACGAAGCTGAAGGTCTGGCTTTCGCTCGCTCCGGAGTTGCCGATGAGCACGCGCGGCACGACCGGTTGACCGTTGACCATGACGGTTACTCCGACGCCATCGCCATCATGCCCGATTTGGAAGGAGCCGCTGACCTGGACGTTGCCCGTCACGGCGCTGGTCCAGCGACGGACTGCGGACACCTGGACGATGCCGGCGGTGGCCGACGGATAGAGGGTCGTTGCCGTGATCGCAAGGGAGGGGTATGGCCCCGTCCAGTTCGATCCAGAGAAGGCCATGGGAATGAAGGTCGCGCCCGAATCGGGTCCGATTGCGCCCGGCGTGCCGTAGAAGTAGCCGTAAGACCAACCATTCTGGCCCTGGCTGGAAGCGAAGTCTGTGGTGGAGGTGGCCTGGACCGCTGAGCCGGATGCAGCAGGGGAGCTTGAGGGAATTGAGGGAGCGGGCGAGCTTGTTGCCGTGCTCAAGGAGGAGGACGAAGAAGAACTTGGCGTGGACGAAGTGACGAGGGAGTTGGCGGAGGAAGCGCTGGAGTTGCCGGCGGTTGTCGTGGCAGCGATGTCGGCGCTGAAGTTTGTGGTGTCGTCGGAGGAATCGCGGCCCGGACCGGGATCGACGACGAAGTCGATCGTCGTGCCAGGCACCACAGCCTGATTGAAACTGAAATCCTGGACGAAGGTCGTGCCGGAATTG
>DAISJK010000114.1:0-4165 GCA_036821505.1 Opitutaceae bacterium | reverse complement strand
CCAGCTCGCTCCATGCCGCTTCGTGGAAAAGCGCCTCTTTGACGGGATCGATCTTCGCCCTTCCCTGCGCGAGCCGCAGCCACATGGCGGTGTCTTCCTCGAAAGTCAGGCAGTAGGTTGAGAGATGATCCGGAGCGAGCGCGATGGCCGCGCGGAGGTCCGCGATCCATTCGGCCTGCGTCTGCCCCGGCAGGGCGAACATCAGGTCCAGATTGACGCTATCAAAGCCAACCGCGCGGATTCGCTCGTAGGCGCGGTACACCTGTTCCCGGGTGTGCTGGCGGCCAAGCCCTTCAAGATATTCGGATTGGAAACTTTGCACGCCCAGAGACACGCGGGTGACACCGGCCGCGCGCAACGCCGCCAAGCGCTCGGGCGTGACCGAAGCCGGCGCCAATTCGACCGTCCATTCAATGGGCGCGGGCGCCCGGGAACGGACGATTTCCGCCAGCCTGCCGAGGTCGGCCGGCGCCAGCATGCCGGGCGTCCCTCCGCCCCAAAAAACCGTCGTGACCGGCCCCTTCCATTCGATCAGTTCCGCTTCGCGCGCGACGCCGGCGAGGAAACGATTCACCGAATCCGCTGTCGGTTTAACTTGGTAAAACGCGCAAAAGTCGCAGGTTGAGGCGCAGAAAGGAACGTGTAGGTAAAGCCCAAGCTGCTCGACTTTGGCTTGCTCTGGACTGACACTCACCTTTTCAATCCCTTTTTCACAGCCCAATGCACTTTAGACCCATTTCCGTCGCGAGCAAATTCCTGATGGGCCTCGGCGCGATCGGCGTCCTGGCCTTCGTTTCGGGCTGCACCACCGTCACGCTGAGCAATCTCACGCCCGCCACGGTGCCGGACAATCCGTCGGAGATCTACACCTTTACCCTGCGGGTCGTCCCCAGTGGCTCCGCCGTCTCGAAAGCCAGCATCGCGCCCACAATCGTGGTCGACGGCCAAATCTATCCCATGAAGCCGAGCCCTGTCGGCGAGGGCGTGTACGACTTCGAGTATCAGGTGCCACCGGGCCGGACCGACATCGCATACTACTTCCTCGTCAAATACCAGGTCGAGTCCGCCAGCGGAGGCACCAGCCCCGCCGAAGCCTTTACGGGCCTCACCCATGCGACGATTGTGCGCCGTTACGTCCTCGCCATGGAAGTGAATCGCGGCCCCATCGGCGCCAGGATAGGCGTGCTCGGTCGCGGCTTCACCGCGCAGGACACGATCTCGTTCGAGGGCAACCCCGCGCGCACGGTTTTCGAATCACCCACTTCGCTCAGCTTCTTCGTGCCGGCGCTGCAGGCGGACCGCAATTACGCGGTCACCCTGAGCAGCCCTGCCGGCGACTCGCCGGTCGGCTCGTTCCGAATCGACGGAGGCAACGTCACGGTCGATCCGACCTCGATCACGCTTTCGCCCGGCGGGCAGCAGGCGCTTACCTTCACGATCTCCAATCCCGCCCCGGCGGGGGGTCTTCTCCTCGACGTGACAACTGACGTGCCGGAAAGCGTCATCATGCCCGAGGTGGTGGTGCCGGAAGGCGCGACAAGCGTCAGCGTGACCGTTCAGGCCGGCCAGCCCGGCAGCGGCAACCTGTTCCTCAAGGGCTACGGCGCCGGTCAAGTGACGATCCCGATCACGGTTGCGGCTCCTTCTCCCCCGTCTCCCCCGTCGGCTCCGGAGACGCCTGCGAAGTAGTCGATAGGTCCACATATACCGGCCGGTGATCGCTGGCCTCGGCCGCCCCGGCGCCGTCGTAGATTCGCGCCACGCCTCCCCGGACCTGCGTCCGCAAAACCGACGAGACCAGAATGTGGTCCAGCACCGAGTATTCGTCGTCGAAGGCATCCAGTTCGGTCCAGGTTTCGCCCCGGCTATCGGCCGCGGGCAGGCGATAAACGACGGGCGTCTTTCCGCGGTGTTCCAGGAGCCGAAGGGTGCGGCTCTTGGTTCCATCGTTGCAGTCGCCTAAGATGACGAAGCGCGACGCGTCCGTCTTCGGGAAGCGGGCAAGAATACAATCGCGCACGGCGGCAGCCTCGGCCGCGCGCAGATCGACTGAGCGGAGATCGTCCCGCCTTTCGGTCAATTGGCTCTTCAGATGGACGACGAAAATCGTCAGCTCCCCCGCCGAAGTCGCGATCGACGCCTCCAGAAGCCCCCGTTTCACCGCTTGGCGGCTGCCATGATAGTTCACAAACAGGTCGGCATGCGGGCGCACCCGGAGCAGCGGCCGCCTCGACATAAGAGCCACCATTCGTCCGGGATCGGCCCCCCGCACAAGCGTCGCATAGGGATAGTCGAGTCCCTCTGCCCTCAGATCATTGCGCAATTCATCCAGGTAGGGCTGTCCGCCCATTTCTTCCAAGGCAAGCAAGTCGGCGTTGAGCGCGCGGATGACCTGGCGCAAGTCGTGTTTCTCCGCCTCCGGTTTGGGATAGGCCTTTCGAAAGCCGTCCGCCGTCATCCGGTCGAATAATCCGTAATCGCGCACGTTGTAGGTGGCCAGACGGAGGGTTTCGGAGCGTATCGCGCCGCCCCAGAAAAGGAAGACGGCGAGCAGCATGCGCATGTGCCTATAGTAGCAAGGGGCCGCACCTTTTTATTGAACCCGCGGGCGCCGGCCTGCATTTTGGGCCGGCCTGTGGATGCCAAGACCGAAAAGCTCTCATTCGAGAACGCCCTGAGCCGGCTCGAATCGATCGTCGAATCGATGGAATCGGGCGACGTTCCTCTGGCAGCCCTGATTTCCAAGTTCGAAGAAGGCAACAAGTTGCTAAAGCTGTGCGAAGGCCGCCTGAAAGAGGCCGAGCTCAAGATTGAGCAATTGAAGAAGCAGAAGGATGGCGTGGCCTTCGCTCCTTTCGACACGGATAAGGAGGCCTGAGGGTCCTGATCGCATGAGCTCCCCCAGCCTGTTGGACACGATCCAATGTCCCGCCGACGTCAAAGCCCTGACGGCCGACCAATTGCCGCTGCTCGCGCAAGAACTCCGAGACGAGATCATAGCCGTCACGGCCAAAAATGGCGGCCATGTCGGACCCAACCTCGGCGTGGTCGAACTGACCCTCGCCCTTCACCGGGTATTCGACACGCCCGTGGATCAATTCGTTTTCGACGTCTCTCACCAGGGCTACGCGCACAAGCTTCTGACCGGCCGCGGAGGAGACTTTTTCCGCAAGCTCCGCCGTGGCGGCGGAGCCAGCGGCTTTCTGGCGCGCAACGAGAGCGAGCATGACGCCTACGGCGCGGGCCATGCCGGCACGGCCCTGAGCGCTGCGCTCGGGATGGCCACGGCCCGCGATCTGCGGGGTTCCTCCGAACACGTCGTGGCGATCTGCGGCGACGCCGCCTTCACTTGCGGAATCACGCTCGAGGCGCTGAACAACGTCGTATCGTCGACCAAGCGCCTGATCGTCGTCCTGAACGACAACGAATGGTCCATCGCCAAGAATGTCGGCGCCATGGCTCACTACCTCAACCGCCTGAGCACGAGCCCGACCTACAACAGGATTCACCACGACCTTGAGAAGTTCTTCTCGGGGCTGCCCCACGGCCACGACATGAACCGGATTTGGATGAAGTGGAAGCGCGAGACCAAGGACTTTTTCGTCGGCTCGAGCCTGTTCGAGAAATTCGGACTGCGGTACATCGGGCCGATCGACGGGCATAATCTGGATGAGCTGATCAAGAACCTGGAGTTTGCCCGGCAGTGCGACGGCCCCATCCTGCTGCACGTCCTCACCAAGAAGGGGCGCGGGCTCGAGCCCGCCCTCAATTCTCCCGAAAAATTCCATGGGCCCGGCGCATTCGATCCTGCGACGGGCGAGAGCCGGAAGCCTTCGCCGGGCACTCCGCCCAATTATCAGGACGTGTTTGGCCAGGCCCTGGTGCGGTTCGCCCGCGCGGACCCGCGCGTGATCGGAATAACAGGGGCGATGCCGAGCGGCACCGGCCTCTCCGCCTTGTCGGCTGAACTACCTCGGCAGTTCTTCGACGTCGGCATCGCCGAGGAGCACGCCGTTCTTTTCGCCGCCGGGCTGGCCGCCCGCGGTTTCCGGCCGGTCTGCGCCATTTATTCGACCTTCCTACAGCGCGCCTACGACCCGATTATTCACGACGTAGCCCTGCAGAATCTGCCGGTCACGTTCTGCATGGACCGGGCCGGACTTTC
>DAISJK010000113.1:0-4174 GCA_036821505.1 Opitutaceae bacterium | reverse complement strand
GCGGTAGCCCGATTTCTTTCCCGCATCGGCTACCCGGCTGATACCGACATCGATCACGACCGCGCCCGGTTTCACCATGGCGGCGGTGACGAATTCGGGCCGGCCAATGGCGGCGATCAGCACATCCGCCTGCCGCGTGAATTCGGCCAGCCGCGGCGTGCCCGAATGGCAAAAGGTGACCGTGCCGTTGGCGCCCGCCTTCTTTTGCAAGGCGAGCAGGCCCGCGGGCTTGCCCACGATCAGCGAGCGCCCCAGCACGACGACATGGCGGCCGTTCAAGTCGACCCCGCTGCGCGCGAGCAAGACCATGATGCCGGCCGGAGTGCAGGGCACGAAGCCACTGTCGTCCTCTTGTACCAGCTTGCCCAAGTTCAGGGAATGGAAGCCGTCGACGTCCTTTTCCGGCGCGATGCGACGAAAAATCGCGGCGGAATCGATGCCCGCGGGCAACGGGTCCTGGACGAGGATCCCATCCACAGCGTCGTCGGCGTTCAATTGATCGATCAGGGCGAGCAACTCGGCCTGGGTGATCGAAACGGCCGGGAGGATAACGCGTCCGTCGATCCCGATTTCCGCCGCCGTCGATTCCTTTTTCTTCACGTATGAAACCGAGGCGGGATCGTCGCCCACACGCACAATCACGAGGCGGGGTTTTCGGCCGGGCAGCGCGGCCACCTGGCTCCTCAGCTCGGCGATGATGTCCGCGGCGATTCTATTGCCGTCGATCAATTCCATCTCGTTGCAGCCGGGTGAGGCCCGGCTATTGGAGGCGCAGGCTCTCGACATCGATCACGAGATCCTTGCCGCCCGGCATCGGCTTGAGCGTGCCGTAAACGACGACGGAATGATCGATGTACCGGTCGATTTGGTCGGTCAGCAAAAGTTTGCCGAGATCAAGATAGGCAAATCGGGTTCCGGAGCTGTCATCGAGCTGCCAGTCGAACGGACGGCGCGGCATCAGGGGATGCTGGCTGGATACGAACTGCCCTTCGAAGAATCGCGGAAGAGCGGCATCTTCGACCGAAACCGGCTTGCCCGGTCCGGGCGCGACCTGGGCTGGCGCTTCGCCAGGGGGCGCAGACTGAAGCGGAATGAGGGGGGCGCTGGTCGCGGAAGCCAGCTGCACGTATCCAACGAGGTCCTTGTGCAACTGGATCTTCGTCCATCTGCCGTAGAGCCCGGTGATCTCGGTCTTGTCGCCTTTCGCGGCCGTGGTCAGGACACCGGAATCCGGCTTGGGTTCGAGGTAGATCGGCGCGCCTGTTTTGACGTCGAGGCCTTTGGTCAAGTCGCGATTCAATACGTAGGCATCGAAGGGCCCCG
Source organism: Opitutaceae bacterium (assembly GCA_036821505.1). Taxonomy (GTDB): domain Bacteria; phylum Verrucomicrobiota; class Verrucomicrobiia; order Opitutales; family Opitutaceae; genus Palsa-1447. The sequence continues at coordinate 2,851 of DAISJK010000113.1, read as the reverse complement.
GGAGTTGAACAGCCATCCAGCCCGGGGGAGGCTCCTCAACCGTCGTGGCGGGGACCGGCTCGGATCCCGCTTTGAGGTAAGTCACGATGGGCGCGGCCGGATCAGGCCGGGTCTGCACTGCCGCCGTCTGGGCCAGCGGCTCGGCCAAACAGGGAAGCGCAAGCGACATAAACAATAATGAAGGGAAAATGATTTTCATGGTTACGGTTACCCCGCTCAGGCGTGAATCTGACGGGAAAAGAAGGTCGGCTGCAAGTCTCAGTAGAGCGGACACAATTTGTCCGAAGAGGGCGTTTTTGGGGAGGTGAGCTGGCCTCATCAGCCGTCTCTTGGGCGCACCCCTCTCTGAGGGGTGCCATCACAAGCGGCTTGCCAGAGGCTAAAGCCCGTTGCTTGCTGCAAAACTTGCCATGTCCGAGCCGGCCGCCGTTTCCACTTATTCAAAGGATAATCCCTTTCCCGCCCGTCTGACTGAAAACCGGCTTTTGACCAAGCCGGGGTCGGGCAAGGAAACGCGCCACTTCGTGATCGATCTGACCGGCAGCCGCTTGCACTACAAGACGGGGGATTCGCTTGGCGTTTATCCTTCGAACCGATCTTCCGAGGTGAATGAGATCCTGCAAAGGATGGGGGCCAACGGCGACGAACCGGTCGTGCTGCCCAAGTTGCCTGCGGCGATTCCGTTCGGCGAAGCGCTGGCCTCGAAACTCGCGCTCTCCGGACCGACTCGCAAGATCGTCGAACTGCTCGCTTCGCGGGCTTCCCACTCGACGGAGAAGGCCCGTCTGTCCGGGCTGCTGGCGCCCGAATCGAAGGAACTGGCGGCGTCATTCCTCGGCGAGCGCGAGTTCGTCGACCTCCTCGCCGAATTTCCCAGCGCGCGACTTTCTCCCCAGGAACTGACGGATTCCATGCGGAGGCTGATGCCACGGCTTTATTCGATCGCATCCTCGCCCCACGTCCATCCGGAGGAGGCGCATTTGACGGTCGCCGTGGTGCATTATCGGAGCAACGGGCGGGAGCGGGTCGGCGTCGCTTCGACCTTTTTGGCGGAGCGCGTTAACGTGGGGGCGCCGGTGCCTGTTTTCATTTCGCACTCTCATTTTGGACCGCCCGAGGACGGAGCCCAGGACGCGATCATGGTGGGGCCGGGCACGGGCATCGCGCCATTTCGCGCCTTCCTGCAGGAACGCGCGGCGCTCGGAGCGACCGGGCGCAACTGGATATTCTTCGGCGAACAGAAGCGGGCCACGGACTTCCTCTACGAGGAAGATTGGAAGCGATTCCAGGAAATCGGCCGGCTGACGCGCTTGGACACGGCCTTTTCCAGGGACCAGGCGAACAAGATCTATGTGCAGGACCGCATGAGGGAAAACGCCGCCGAGCTCTGGGCCTGGCTCGACCGGGGCGCCTCCTTTTTCGTCTGCGGAGACGCCAAGCGCATGGCAAAGGACGTGGACACCGCTTTGCACGACATCATCGCGGAGCAGGGTGGGATGCCTCCGGATCAGGCCGCGGCCTACGTCAAGCAGATGAAAAAAGATCGTCGCTACCAGCGCGACGTGTATTGAGACCTGTCTCAATGCTCACCTTCACTCAACGCACCGCCGTGGTCACCGGAGCCGGCCGAGGCATAGGCCGGGCCATCGCCGAAACCCTCGCTCGCCACGGAGTCAACGTGGTCTGCGTATCGAAGTCCGCGGAATCCTGCGGTGCGACCGCCAACGCCATCACGGCGGCCGGCGGCAAGGCCCGCGCCCTGGCCGTGGACGTATCCGATGGCGCGGCCGTGGCCAAGGCGGCGGAAAGCCTGCTGGTGGACTTCCCTGTCATCGACATTTTGGTAAATAACGCGGGCATCACCCGCGACGGCCTGCTTTTTCGCATGAGCGAGGCGGATTGGAACGCGGTGATATCCACCAACCTCAGCAGCTGCTTCCATTGGAGCAAGCACCTTGCCCGGCCCATGACTCGCGCCCGATGGGGCCGGATCGTGAACATCACTTCGGTCAGCGGCATCATGGGCAACGCCGGGCAGGCAAATTATGCCGCGGCCAAGGCCGGCATGATCGGACTGACCAAATCGCTCGCCCGGGAATTCGCATCCCGCAACGTCACGGTCAATGCCGTGGCTCCGGGGTTCGTCAAGACCGACATGACGAGCGATTTCGTCAACGATCCGGCCGCGGCAGCCAAGATCCTGGAGGCCGTTCCGCTTCGTCGATTTGGGGAGGCGGCGGACATCGCCAACATGACCGCTTATCTCTGCTCGGAAGAAGCCGGATTCATTACGGGCCAAGTTTTTACCGTTGACGGCGGCATGGCGATGTGAAGCCTCCGAAGACTACCCTCATCGTATCAAAATGGCCGACAAAAAAACCATCGAACAGCGCGTCAAGGAGATCATCGTCAACCAGCTCAATGTGAACGAGGAGCAGATCGTGCCTGCGGCCTCGTTTCTCGACGATCTCGGCGCCGATTCGCTCGATACGGTGGAGCTGATCATGGCTTTCGAGGAGGAATTCAAGGACGAGATCAAGGGTGAGATTCCCGAGTCGGACGCCGAGAAGCTCCAGACCGTCGGCCAGGTTATAGACTACATCAAATCCAAGGCCGGTCCGGCTTAGGCGGGACCTTGCGTCGATAGGGGCGGACGTGTCTTCCAGCCGCATTGTGGTGACAGGCTTGGGGGCCGTCGCTTCGTTGGGTCACGGCGTGGAGTCGTTTTGGTCCGGCCTGCTCGCGGGCAGGTCCGGCGTCGACCGGATCTCGCATTTCAACCCGGCAGATTACGCCTGCCAGATCGGAGCGGAAGTGCGCGGCTGGGACGCGGCCCAGCACATGGATCCCA
>DAISJK010000112.1:0-4188 GCA_036821505.1 Opitutaceae bacterium | reverse complement strand
AAGGATCGTCTTCGGTCAACACATAGGAAACACCGTCGGCCTTTCCGGTCTGCACGACGTCGAGAGCGGCGGCATAGTCGCTCCACGTGCTGGCATCCTTCGTGCTGGCATGTCGTTCCGGCTGCATCGCCATGAACGGCGGCTTCTGCCAACGGCCATTTTCTGATTGCGTCCAGCGCCACACGGCCCATTGCGGCCGCTCGATCAGCGACGCCAGGGCGCGCGGCAGCTTCGCTACCAGGGCGCCGTAGAGCGGTTGCATCACGAGCAGCGTCACGAAGGTCGCGGTGAACATCCAAGGCAGGGCATTGACTCCGCCAGCGATGCCCATCTGGTCGCGTAGCGGCCGCAGCACGTAGTAGCCCGCCAGCAGCATGAAGAAATAGGCGAAGGACCAGAGCGCCGCCGCGCGCTCCTGCGGCGTCGCCGGCACCGCCCAGCCGAGCCAGCGCTCGAGCAGCACCGCACCGGGGGCGCCGCGCAGGGCGCGCCGCGAGCGGTCGAAAGGCTCATGCTCGAGCAGCGATGCCTCCTGACGTCGGGCCCGTCGGGCGCCTAGGGTCTTGCCCGACATTCCCTGGATTTTGGTGACGGCGAGCGCGATGATTTCATTTTCGGGCAGCCGGCGCAACGCGGTTCCCCGTCACGAACGCGTGACACCCGAACGCCCTACGCTGTCGAGGCGACCGGCGGCGATCGCAGTTCCGAGATCATCAGGCGGGCCAATCTGGGACTTTGGGTGATCGTCGGATGCGATCACCGTCTCGCAGAACGACACGCGGAATTGATCGCCGGGGGGCGCCCCGACCTGGAAAACCTGCTGGGAGTACGGGGGGAGCCGGTCTTCGTGCGGCATAACGCGTGGCCCCAGGCCATTCCCCAGTACAACGTAGGCTACGGCAAGCATATCGCGACCATGGTGGCCTGCGAACGGGCCAATCCGGGTTTACTCATCGGCGGACAGGCCCGCGACGGGGTTTCTCTACCTTCCGCGGTGGCTGGCACCGACGACCTGGTCAGCCGGGTGCTGGCGGCGGAACGCAAGATGCATGCGAGGCTTTAGGCCCGTCTCCGTTTTCACTCGTCACCCACGGGCCTTGCCTTATGGTCGCCCCCCTTTTTCCCGGGAATGGCGCCAGACTTCAAAGACACCCTGCTGCTTCCGCGCACCGATTTTCCGATGCGCGCCGGATTGCCGCAGCGGGAACCCGAACGCGCCAAGCATTGGGACAAAATGGGGCTCTATGACGCGATCCAGAACCGCCGTGAAAGCGGGGAGGCGTTCATCCTGCACGACGGGCCGCCGTTTACCAATGGCGACGTCCATATCGGCACCGCGCTGAACAAGACGCTCAAGGACGTCATCGTCCGCTACAAGTCCATGCGCGGCTTTCGCGCGCCCTACGTGCCCGGATGGGACTGCCACGGCCTTCCGATCGAGCAGAAAGTGGCTCGCGTGCTGCAGGACGAGCGGCGCACGGTTTCCACCGCGGAGCTGCGCGGGTTGTGCGACGCATTTTCCGAGAGCTGGATCGCGATCCAGCGGACGCAGTTCCGGCGTCTGGGCGTGCTGGCCGACTGGAAGAACGAATACAAGACCAAGGATCCCGCCTACGAGGCGGATATCCTGCGCACCTTCGCGGCCTTCATTGAAAAGGGCTTGGTCTACCGGAGCAAGAAGCCGGTCTATTGGTCGATCCCATTCGAAACCGCGCTGGCCGAGGCTGAAATCGAATACAAGGAGCACTCCTCGCCTTCGGTCTGGGTGAAGTTTCCGGTGCCGGCGGCCGAGGCCGGAAAGTTCGGCCTGCCCGCCGACAAACCGCTCGGCATGGTTATTTGGACGACCACCCCGTGGACGCTGCCGGCCAATCTGGCGATCGCCGTGCATCCGCAAGTCGGCTATGCCGCGATCGACCGAAACGGGGAATATCTGGTCGTGGCCGAGGCTTTGGCGGAAAAATTTCTAAAGGATATAAATCCGGCGACCCAGGCCGATCCATCCCCCGCAAAAGTTATCGCGGTCGGAAAGGGCGCCAAACTGGAGCATCTCCAAGCCCGCCACCCGTTCATCGACCGCGCCTCGCCCGTCGTCCTCGCCGACTATGTGACAACCGAAAGCGGCACGGGATGCGTGCATACGGCCCCTGGCCATGGCGTGGACGACTATCTTACCGGCCTCAAATACAAACTCGAAATCTACTGCCCCGTGGGCGGCGACGGCCGCTACTTGGACGACGGTCGCGTGCCGGCGGACCTGGTCGGTCTGACCACGCTGGAAACGGTCGAGGATCTCGCGAAAAAACGGACGTCGCCCGCGAATATCGGCGTGTTGAAGAAGCTTGCCGCGACGGGGGCGCTCGTGGCCAAAAAGAACATCACCCACAGCTATCCGCACTGCTGGCGTTCGAAGACGCCCATCGTCTTCCGCGCGGTGGACCAATGGTTCGTGTCGCTCGATCAAAAATCGCCGGCCTCAAAGGCCGCCCCAAGACACGAAGCGCTCAATGCGATCGATCAGGTGCGGTGGATTCCCGCGTGGGGCGAGGCTCGCATCCGCGGCGCGGTGGAGTCGCGTCCGGATTGGTGCATCAGCCGCCAGCGCGCCTGGGGCGTGCCGATCCCGGCGTTTTACGATGAAAACAAAGGCGCCTACCTCGACGCGGGCGTCGTGTGCGCCATTGCGGACAAGATTGAAAAGCTTGGCACGCGTTTCTGGTATGACGCCGCTGCTGAACAAATACTTGAGGGCGTTTCGCTTCCCCCTTCCTGGCCGTCGCCCTCCGCGCTCACATGCGGCCGCGACACGCTTGATGTCTGGTTCGATTCCGGCTCCTCCCACGCCGCGGTACTCAAGCGGCATCGCGGCAAGACCCAATGGCCGGCCGATCTGTATTTGGAAGGCAGCGACCAGCACCGAGGCTGGTTTCAGTCCTCCCTCTGGACGAGCGTCGTCCGCTATGGCCTGGCTCCTTACCGTCAAGTCTTGACGCACGGGTTCATCGTCGACGAGGAGCGGAAGAAAATTTCAAAGAGCTCCGCCTACGAAAGGCCGCAGACGAGCGATTCTTATATCGCCGAGTACGGGGCCGACGTCGTCCGCCTCTGGATCGCCTCGCAGGATTTTCGCGACGACATTCCGATTTCGAAGGAAATCCTTTCGCACGTGGGGGAAACCTACCGGCTCATCCGCAACACGTTCCGCTTCCAATTGTCCAACCTGTTCGATTTCGAGCACGCGCGCGACGCCGTGCAGACCGGCCAGATGGACGCGCTCGACCGCTGGGCCCTGCATCAGACCGCCGAGTTGATCCGCGGATGCGCGGCGGCCTACGATGCCTGCGAATTCCACCGCGTTTACCAGCTCTGCAATCAATTCTGCTCGGTTGTCCTGTCCGCCACCTATCACGACATCCTTAAGGACCGGCTTTACACCCTGGCCGCGGGAGATCGACTGAGGAGGTCCAGCCAAACGGCGATTCACCATATCTTTCGCACCCTGACGCGGCTGCTTTCCCCCATCATCAGTTTCACCGCCGACGAAGCCTGGAGCTTCGGCGCGACAGGCCGCGAGTACGCCGACGACTCCGTCCATCTGCAAGACTGGCCCGTTCCGGCGCCCGAATGGACCCATCCCGGGTTGGACTCCGAAATGAGCCTCCTTTTGCGGGTGCGAAGCCTCGTCAACCAGACGATCGAGCCGCTTCGCGCCGCCAGCCGGCTTGGCAAGTCGCTCGACGCCGCCGTAACGCTGCGCGGGTTCGATCATTTTCCCCTTAAAGATGTTCTGAAAAAACACATCGACGGGCTGCCGGAGCTATTCATCGTGTCGCAGGTCGATCTGGAGCTCGGCGACGGAGCCGACACCGTTCAAGTGCGTCATTGCCGCGAACTCGGCCATGAGCGGTGCCCGCGGTGCTGGCGCTGGGTCCCCGCCCTCGAATCAATCGAACGCGGGGTCGTATGTCCTCGTTGCGTTGCGGCATTAAGGTCCTAAACTCCTCCGCTCTTAGTTTTACCCGAGACTTCCCATGGCCACGAACAAAAGTAGGAAAAAACCTGTCAAGAAAGCCAAGGTTCAGCGCCCGCCTAAATCGGCGGCCGCGCCGGCCCGCCCCAAGGCGGCCGCCGCGCCTCCGGCGCCCGTCAAGCGTTCCACCGCCATGGAAAAGCCCGTAAAAAAGTCCG
>DAISJK010000111.1:0-4189 GCA_036821505.1 Opitutaceae bacterium | reverse complement strand
CAGCCGCTCCTGATGCCCGCCCCATCGACAAGACTCACCATCGAAGCGGGAAGGGCGCAGCGCCACTATTGGCACGACCTTTGGCGGTATCGCGAGCTGTTTTACTTCCTCGCCTGGCGCGATCTCCTTGTGCGGTACAAGCAGACAGCCATCGGCGTGGCCTGGTCCGTGATCCGGCCCGTCCTGACCATGCTTGTGCTCACATTCGTTTTCCGACGCGTCGGAAGGATGCCGCGGCTGGGCGTGCCCTATTCCCTCCTGGTCTTCTGCGGCATGCTGCCCTGGCAGTTCTTCTCGACTGCCGTGGCCGAGAGCGGAAACAGCCTGGTGGCGAACAACAACTTGGTGTCGAAAGTCTATTTCCCCCGCCTGATCGTCCCTGCCAGCAGCATCATCACCAGTTTTGTCGACTTCATCATCTCCGCGCTCTTTTTGGCGGTGTTGATGATCTGGTACCGCTATCCCTTGGGGCTGCACGCGCTTTTCCTGCCGTTTTTCACTCTTTTAGCCTTCGGCGTCTCGTTCGGAGCCGGCGCCTGGGTGTCCGCCCTGATGGTCAAGTACCGGGACTTCCGCTTCATCGTGCCCTTCATCGTCCAGTTCGGGCTCTACGTCTCCCCGGTGGGATTCGTCAGCACCGCCGTGCCGGACAAATACCGGCTATTGTTCGCGCTCAATCCCATGGTCGGCGTGATCGACGGATTTCGTTGGTCGCTCCTGGGCGGCCCGAATCCATTTCCAATGGACCCGGCCACGCTCGCTATCTCAATAGTTGTCACGGTGGTCACCGTGATCGGCGGCATCTATTATTTTCGTCTCACAGAGAGAAAATTTGCGGACATAATCTGATGCCGGCATGAACGATCCCGCTATCCTAGTCGAACGGCTCTCCAAGCGGTATTCCATCGGCCGTCTCAAGTCCCAGGATGACGGCCTGCGGCACGCCGCGGAAAGTCTGCTCCGCGCGCCCTTCCGGGCATTCCGCAAGCGAAACCCCGAAACCAGCGGGGAGGAGGATTTTTGGGCCCTTCGCGACGTGGGCTTCGAGGTCAAGCGCGGCGAAGTCCTCGGCATCATCGGAAGGAACGGCGCGGGGAAAAGCACGCTGCTCAAGATTCTCAGCCGGATCACCGAACCGACCCAGGGCAAAATTGAAATCGAAGGCCGGGTCGCCAGCCTTCTCGAGGTCGGCACCGGCTTCCATCCGGAGCTCACCGGCCGCGAGAACATCTTTCTCAACGGCGCGATCCTGGGGATGAGCCGGCTCGAAATCAAAAGCAAGTTCGACGAGATCGTCGCCTTTTCGGAAATCGAGCAGTTCATCGACACCCCGGTGAAACGCTATTCCAGCGGGATGTACGTCCGGCTGGCCTTCGCTGTCGCCGCCCACCTCGAGCCGGAAATCCTGATCGTCGACGAGGTTCTTGCGGTGGGCGACGCCACGTTCCAGCAAAAGTGCCTGGGCAAAATGGAAAGCGTGGGCCGCTCCGGCCGCACCATCCTATTCGTCAGCCACAACATCAATGCCGTCATGGCGCTGTGCACCCGGGCCATCGTGCTGCGCAAGGGATCCCTGATCTTCTCTGGCGATGTCCAGGGCGCGCTTGCGCACTACGGCAGCTCCGCGGCGGTCGGCGACTATTTCGAGTTCGCCGCGGAACCAGGGGAACAGCGGCAGCCCTACCTGCGAAGCATGCGGATCGTGGGCGGGACCAACGGGCTGCTCACCGCCCAATCGGAGCTTTCCGTCGAATTCGAGATTGATCCGGCGACTCCCCTGCCCCGACCCCGCCTCGGTTTTGCCCTGAACAATTCGCGCCGGGAGCGGGTCATGGCCGTGGCCACGTGGCTCGGCCCCGACGAGGCGCCGGCCATGCGGCAGAAGACCCTGGTGCGGTTCCATTTCTCTCTCCCTCCGCTCGTGCCGGGACGGTACACGATCGACGTGGGCCTTTACGATAACTCGGTCGGACACGTCGAGGATCACATGGGGCAAGCCGCGATCGAAGTCGCCGAGACAAATTTCCTGCGCACCGTCGAACCTGTCGTGAAGGAGATCGGCGTTGTGCTGGTCAGGTCGCGCTTCGAGGTCAATCCGCCGTGCGAGCGATAGCTTTCTACCTACCCCAGTTTCACCCCATCCCCGAGAACGACGCCTGGTGGGGCAAGGGGTTCACGGAATGGAGCAACGTCGCCAAGGCCCGGCCTCTCTTTGAAGGGCACTACCAGCCGCACCTGCCGTCGGAGCTTGGCTTCTACGACCTTCGGCTGCCCGAGGCGCGCGCCGCTCAGGCGTCACTGGCCCGCGAGCACGGTATCTTCGGATTCTGTTACTACCATTACTGGTTCAACGGCCGGCGCGTGCTCGATCGTCCGTTTCGGGAAGTGCTGGCCAGTGGTCAGCCGGATTTTCCCTTCTGCCTGTGCTGGGCGAACGAAAATTGGACCCGCCGATGGGACGGCGAAGAGAGCGAGATCCTGCTGCGGCAGGAATACTCCGCCGAAGACGACATTGCCCACATCCGGTCGCTGATTCCGGCCTTCCGCGATCCGCGCTACATCAAGGTCGCGGGCAAGCCCATCTTCCTCGTTTACCGGATCGGAAACCTTCCCGATCCCAAGGCGACCGTCCAACGCTGGCGCGATGAGGTTGGCCGAGCCGGCCTCCCCGGCCTCTACCTTGCCAACGTGGAGAGCGTCGGCTCCGAGCATGGGCTCGCGAACCGGCTGGGTCTCGATGCCGCTGTCGAATTCGCACCGGATTGGACCCGCTTGCCTCCCGACAAGAAGGAATACCCCCGCGGTTTTTTTGGGCGGAAGCGCGCCGTACCGCCCTGGAGCAACAACACGATCTCGAGCTATCCGTCCCTTCGGGACGCCATGCTGGCGCGCCCGCAGCCAGACTACCTGCGCTATCGGACCGCTACGCCAATGTGGGATAATAGTGCACGGAGAAAGGAAAACGCCGTCGTGTTGCGCGATTCTACCCCGGAGCACTACAAGCAGTGGCTCTCGGCGCTGGTGCGAGATTTTAGGCCACCCAGCTCCGAGGAGGACTTCATCTTCATCAACGCCTGGAACGAATGGGCCGAGGGCAACCACCTCGAGCCCTGCGCGCGCTGGGGCCGGGGCTACCTCGAAGCCACCCGCCGCGCTCTCGCCCAAAAGTGACCATGGCACCCGTTTGGTCCGTCATGGTCCCGGCCTACCAGCCGGACGAATCCTACCTGCGCCAGATGCTGGCGAGCGTCCTCGCCCAGGATCCCGGCGCCGAGGCGATGCAGATCGAGGTGGTCGATGACGCCTCACCCGACGCGGATGTCGCCTCGATGGTGCGTCAGATTGCCGGCGACCGGGTGCGGGTGCGCCGCAGCCCGAAGAACCTGGGGCTGGCCGGATGCTGGAACGAATGCGTCCGCCTTGCCGAGGGAGAGCGCGTGCACCTTTTACACCAAGACGACATCGTCCTTCCCGGATTCTACCGCGCTCTCGACCGCGGCTTTGAAAGCGGTCGCGATGTGGGCGCGGCCTTTTGCCGGCACGCCGTGATCGACCCAGACGGACACTGGGGTTCCCTCTCCCCTTTGGAAAGGAGCGATCCAGGAGTACTTGAAAACTGGTTGCCGAAGATCGCCACCTGGAGCCGCATCCAGTGCCCCGCGATTGTAGTGCGCAAGTCGGTTTACGACCGCCTCGGCGGCTTTCGGGTCGATCTGGGCCACGTGCTCGATTGGGAAATGTGGATGCGGATCGCGCGCTCCCATCCGATTTTTTACGATCCGGCGATCCTGGCCTGTTTTCGCCGCCATTCCGAAAGCGCGACGACCGCCAACGAAAAGAACGGCCGGGCTTTGGCCGAGGGCTTCCATGCGCTCAAGCTCTTCTCGTCCCACAGGGGCCGGGAGGAGTCGGCCGAAGCCTATCGCATCTATTCGGAATATGGGCTGAAGCTCGTGCGCCGGCTGGCGAAGGAGGGGGACACCGCCGCAGCCTGGGCCAATCTGCGCACCCTGTTGTGCCGCTGCCGCCGACGCAAGGTGTGGAGCCAGGGGGTCCGGATGATTCCCCGCCTGATCGCCCGATCGATAAGCCGCTCAAACCAGCGGTAATCGGCATGACCCCTCCCCCGTCTCTTTCGATCCTGATCTGCACGCACAACCGCGCGCCAAAATTGGCTGCGACGCTGGAG
>DAISJK010000110.1:0-4197 GCA_036821505.1 Opitutaceae bacterium | reverse complement strand
ACCAGGCCTTACGAAGGCGTGCTGCTTTGCGGGCCGGTTTTCGGCGCTCTGATTATCGTGCTCATCGTTGTCCTTGTTGTCGCGCTTTTGCGCTCCGGCGACAATAAGTAGTCACGGACGGTCCAGCCGCCTGAAGAGCCGCAGGCCGAGCCCGACGAAAATGAGATTCGGCACCCAGATCAGGATGTCGGGGCGGTATTCCGGGTGTTCGTCCAGCCAGCTCACCATCACGGTGAGAAAGTAATAGCCCAGCGCTAGCGCGACCGCGACGCCCAGATTGGCGCTGGTCTCGCGGCGAGAGACTTTGATTCCCAGCGGCACGCCGATGAAGGCGAATGATAGCACCGCCAACGAAGTGTTGATTTTGTCCTGGATGGTGAATGCGAGCCTCATCGAGGCGTGGGTCAGCTCTTTGGCTCCGCGCGGCGGCTCGACCAGCTCGGCGTCGGCGGGACTCAGAGTGGTCCGCCCCGACTCGGCGCTTTTGATCCGCAGACGCGCGGCGGACAGTTCCCCGTAGGTCATCCACAGCGGCTTGCGGCGCACGCTGACCGGGCCGAAGATGCGGCTTAGGGAAAGGGGAATCGGGTCGGATTTCTCAAGCGTCGCAACCGGCGGATGCTCGGAAAAGTCCTCGGGGTTGTTTTTGGCGAACGTCTGCACCTTTGCTTTCGCCAAGGTCAGCACCAGGTCGTTGGCCGTTTCGTCGTAGTCGAGCTGGCCCGAATCCGCGTGATAGGCCTGGACGACCCGCTGCTGATCGTCGATCTGCCAGAGCCAAAAATCGCTCAGACGCGAACCCTGTTTGTCACCGATGTAGGCGACATAGCCGGGAAAATTGCGGATGAACGTCCCAGGCACCAGGAAGCTGAGCGGATTGGCGCGCATCACCGCATGCCATTCCTTGTCGTACTCGACCCGGGCCCACGGCATCGAATTGAAGTTGATGTAGAGGCCGCCGACGGCGCCCAGCGCCCCCATGACGAGCACCGGCCGTGCGATGCGCGACAGGCTCAGCCCGACCGCCCGCATGGCGGTGATCTCGGAATCGGCCGAAAGGCGCCCGAGCGAGAGGAGAACGCCGGTCAAAATGCCCATGGGCAAGGCGTAGGAGACCACGAACGGAACCAGCAGCAGCGTGAGCTGGATGAATGTCGTGGCGCCGAGCTGGCCGGCGAGCACCAAGCCGAGCAGGTCGCGCACGATGTTCCCCAGCATGAGAACAAAGGCGAAAACCGCCACCGCGGCCATGCAGGTGAACAGCACGCTCTTGAAGATGTACTTGTCGAGAATGTTCAAGGAGTGCGGGGCGAGTGGAGAACAACGGGTTGTTCAAGATTTGCCAAGGCACTTCCGCTCCGCGATCCTGTCCCAATCCGACTCTCGATGAATCACCTCCGCGCGACGCCACGCATGCCCGCCCGCGCTGTTTGGGCTGCCGCGCTATTTTTTATGATTTCGGCGGTTTCGCTGCCAGCCGACGACAACCAGCCGGCCCAAGCAAGCGAATCGCTCCCGCTGCGGACGTTGAAGGGAATTGTGGAAAAGCAGCGCGCGATCCTGGCCGATGCGGCCAAATCGGGAGGCCAGCTCGACCAGGAAAGCCTCCGCGACCAATTGCAGGGGGTCTGCCACGACTATGAGCTGCTTTTGCGCGACGATCCCGATTTCGCCGCGGGTTACGCTTCTTACGGCCTCTTGTTGTGTAAGGTCGGCATGGACAAGCAGGCGCTTGGGCTGCTGCTCCAATCCGACAAGCTCGATCCCACCGACCCGGTCGTCAAAAATGAGATTGCCGTCTGCCTGGCCGAGACGGGCAAGCCCATCGATGCGGTGGGCTACTATATGGCGGCCATCGGGCTCGAGCCCAAGGAGCCGCTCTATCATTACCAGCTTGGGATGCTGCTTTGGGCGGCCCACGACGACTTGATCCGCACCGGCGATTGGACGCGGGCTTCCGTCGAATCCGCCATGAACGACGCTTTCCGCCATGCGGCCGAACTGGCTCCCGATCGGATCGAGTTCACCTACCGTTACGCCGAGTCGTTTCGCGACATGCAAAACCCGGATTGGGACAAGGCCCTCAAGGTCTGGGCCATGCTCGAGGAAAAAGCGCAGACGCCGATCGAGCGTCAAACCATGAGGCTTCAGGCGGCCCACGACCTGATCATGGAGGGCAAATTCGACTACGCCCAGATTCTGATCAACACGGTGACGGAACCCGCTTTGGCCGCCCAGAAGCAAAAGCTGATTGCCCAGCTTGCGGAAAGCGCGAAGAAGTAGCGGCGGTGTCATTTCTCGACAAACTGGAGCGCATCCTGGGGCGCTTCGCCGTTTCCCATCTCACGCTCTACCTTGTCGTCGGCCAGGTCGGCGTCCTTTCGCTGTGCACATTGGGGATGCTCGATCCGCGCCTGCTCGTTTTCGTGCCGAGCCTGGTTGTCGCGGGCCAATGGTGGCGGCTGTTCACCTTTATCTTCCTGCCGCCCTATTTTCCCACTTCTCTCCTCGGCTACGTCTTCCTCGCATTCGGGTGGTGGTTTTTTTACTTCATGGGCGCGGAGTTGGAGGGATATTGGCGCCCCTTCCGCTACAATCTGTACCTGTTTCTGGGTTATGCCCTGACCGTCGGCCTCTCGTTCATCGTGCCGGGCATGCCCGTGGGCGACCTCTTCCTGGCCGGCTCGGTCTTCCTCGCCTTCGCCTACCTGAATCCCGATTTCGGGGTGACCCTTTACCTAATTATACCGGTGAGGATCAAGTGGCTCGCGCTGATCGCATGGGCGGGCTACGCCTACTCATTCATCACCGGCGGCTTGTCCGTCCGTCTCCAAGTTCTGGCCGCCACCGGAAATTTTTTCATCTTCTTTAGCGGCGACGCCTGGCGGAAGGCGGGCATGCGCCTCCGGCAAAGATCGCGGGAGGCGGCCGCCCGTCCGACGGGGGAACCCCGCCACCGCTGCCGGATTTGCGGCAAGACGGACCTGACGAATCCCGAGCTCGATTTTCGGTACTGCTCGCAATGCTCGGGCGAGGAATGCTACTGCCCCGAGCACATCTTCAATCACGAGCATGTCCGCGGCGCGGCTAAAAACGACTCCGGTGCCTGATCCAGGTTTTTCCGCCGGAGGAGAAACGCTGCGCGACTGGCTCGACTTCGCCGTGCGGCGATATCAGCAAGCGGACCTGGCATTGGGTCAGGTCGCCGTCAGCGCGCACGACGAGGCGCTCTACCTGCTGCTGCGGACGCTCGGCCTGCCGCTGGACAGCGGAATCGAAATACTGAATCGCCGGATTTCGGCCGCCGAGCGCAGCAAGTTGAGCGCGATGCTGCGCCGCCGGGTGGCTGGACGGGTGCCCGCCGCCTATCTGACGGGAGAAGCCTGGCTCGGGGAGCATCGATTCAGCGTGGACAAGCGCGTGATCATTCCGCGGAGCTATTTCCTGGAGATTATTCCGAAGTTAAAATTAAGGAACGATGTGGCCGCGAGCGTGAATGTGGCTGCGAGCGGGCATGTGGCTGCGAGCGTGAGCGAGTGGTCGGCATCCACTCGCTCACGCTCGCGGCCACGCATTGCCGATGTAGGCACGGGCTCCGGCTGCCTCGCCATACTCCTGGCGCATCGGTTTCCCGGCGCGCGGGTCGACGCTATCGATGTTTCGCCCTCCGCACTGGCGGTGGCCCGAGTCAACGTGCGGGCCCACCGGCTCGCGAGCCGCATTCATCTTTTTCGCAGCCATGTCTTCGATGCCGTACCGCGCGCGCGCTACGACCTGATTTTGAGCAACCCGCCCTACGAGCCGAGTTCGCGGATGGACCACCTGCCGCCGGAATTCCGGCGCGAACCGCGCCTGGCGCTAGACGGCGGCCGCGACGGGTTGGATGTGATTCGCAAGCTTTTGCGCCAGGCGCCGACACGGCTGAATCCGGACGGACGGGTGCTGATCGAAGTCGGCGGCTTGCGCGCCGCGATCAACCGCGAGTTCGCGTCGCTTAGACCCCGCTGGCTGCGCACCCAGGACGGATCCGATTGCGTCTGCGAAATCGAGGCCGCCCGGCTCATGACCTGAAGGCCGCCGGTTCAAATCCAGCCTCTGCACCCAATTTGAAACCTCCGGAGGTTTCCCGCAGAGCCGATGCCTAGCCTGGCTCTGGGGTCCTTTTGCTGATCAACATGTTTAGGCAGCTTATAAAAT
>DAISJK010000109.1:0-4238 GCA_036821505.1 Opitutaceae bacterium | reverse complement strand
TGAACAACAATTTTGCGTATGAGCTGGATCTGAACTCGATGGCGTATCGCGCGCAGGGCGTCGAATCCGCATTCGAGTACGGGCTGGGGAAGAATATCTTCGTACGCGGTGGATACACCTATCTGGACGCAGTGGTGCAGCGGTCGTTTTCATCGGACAACGCGCCGTGTCCGGCAAATTCCTCTGTGCCGTGTTCGTCCGGGCCGAGCTTCAATCCGAACTTTCCGGGGATTCCCATCGGGAATTATTCGCCTTTGGTCGGGGCGCGGCCTTTCCGGCGTCCTCCGCACACCGGATTCACGAGTGTGATCTACACGGGCAAGAAGTGGTCGGGCGTGATTCAGGGAGCGTATGCCAGCCGCAGCGACGACTCGACGTACCTTGGCGGGGACGACGTGAATTTCGGCAACACGCTGCTGCTGCCGAATCGGAATCTCGACTACGCCTACGCGAAGATCGACCTGGGCGCGACCTACCAGTGGAAGCCGTGGATGGGTGTCTATACGCAGCTCGACAATCTGACCAGCAATCAGCACATCGGGCCGATCGGCTATCCCTCGTTGCCCTTCAATTTCCGGACCGGGGCACGATTTACGCTGAGTCTCGGCAAGAAGCAATAGCGGGAACCGTGCCGGCCGTCGGTACTCGGTGTTCAGGATTTCCGGATCAGGCGGCGGCTTCTTGTCCTGCCGATTCCGATTCGCTGGGCAGGAAGAACATCATGGCGGTGCCGGAGGCGCCTGCGGTGGAACCGTCGACCCGGCTCCGGCAGCGGATGGAGCCGCCGGTTTTCACGAGCATGCCTTTGACGATCCACAAACCGAGGCCCGTTCCCACGTCTTTCTTGGTGGTGAAGAACGGAGTGAAGATCTTGCGGCGGATGGATTCGGGAATGCCGACGCCCTGGTCGGCCACAACGAAATGAATGCCCGGAGCGCCGGTGAAAGAATGCCTGGATTTCCAGGCGCGCACCTCGATGGCGCCGCCGTGCCGGGAGGCGTCGATAGCGTTGGAGATGAGATTGGAGATAATTTGCCGGAACTCACCGCGCACGGCATAGATCCGCAGTTTGGCGGGAATGCGCTTGCGCAGGGAAATTTTCTTGTAGCTCAGGCGGCGGTGATAGATGGCGAGAATCTCCTCGACCGCCTCGGGCACATCGATCCAGGTGGGAGAGGAGTTGTCGCGATAGAAACCGAGGGTCTGGCGCGCGATATGAGTGACGCGCTGCAATTCCTCATCGGCGACCGCCAGGCAGCTGCGGGTTGATTCCGACAGGTTTGCATCCTGGCGGGCGAGATAGATGAGGTTGGTGACCGCTTCGAGGGGATTGTTAATCTCATGGGCGACGGTGGCGGCGAGGCGGCCAACCGAGGCGAGGCGTTCGGTGGTGTGCAGGGCGGCCTCGAGTTTCTTGTGGGCCGTGACGTCGCGCAGGATTTTAGCGGCGCCGACGATCTTCCCTCGAGGATCGCGGATGGGGGAGATGGTGAGCGACACGTCGATGCGTTCGCCGCTCTTGGTTACGCGCACTGTTTCGAAGTGCTCGATACGCTCGCCGGCCTGGATTTTGCGCAGGATCCCAACCTCATCGTGGTGGAGATCAAGAGGGATCAGGGTGGTGATGGGCTTGCCGACGATCTCATCGGACCGATAGCCGAGAATGCGCTCGGCCGCGGCATTCCAGCTGGTGACGATGCCGTTGAGGTCTTTGCTGATGATGGCGTCCTCGGAAGATTCAACGATGGCCGCGAGTTTCATCTGGCCCTGGTCGGCGCGTTTCTTCTCGCTGACGTCGAGTACGAAGCAGCGCGCGTGGAGGAACTCGCCATTGTGCAGCCAGGGATTGGCGTCGATCCGGACCCAACGATAAGCACCGCTGCTGCAGCGCATGCGAATCTCAAAGCCGCGCACGCTTTCGGCGTGGCGGAGGTGGCGCAGCATCGCGGCGGCTTCTTCCGGGTCCTCGACGAATTCCGACACGTCATGGCCGACATACTGCTGCGGCTGATAGCCCAAAAGCGCTAACTGAGTGCGGTTGGCCCACAGGATGGTTCCGTCCGCAGCGAGCCAGTGCATGCCGATGACCGCGTTTTCAAGGAAATCGCGGAGCTCGGCTTCGCGCAGTTGCAGCGTCTGCTGGGTTTTCCGGCCGTGACGGGTCTCTTCTTCGAGGGCGTTGGCCTTTAGTTGCCAGACAACAGCGTTGCGGCGGCGTTCCTCTTCGTTCATCGTTTCGTAGCCCTGGCCGGGAACGACATGATCGTGCTCGGCGCAGATGCGCCGGACGACGGTCCCGTCGGTGTCGCGGGTGAAGAAGCGCAGGGGCCAGCCGCAGGCGAGATGAAAGGAGCGGCTTTGCGCCAGTTGATTCCAGAGTTCCTCGAGGCGGATCGAGGCCCCGGTCCTGCCTTCTTCCCAGAGTACGGAAACCATCTCGCCGTAAGCGGCAACGAGGGGTCTGTCGGGTCCGGCATTGAAGCTGGCCGAGTCGGCAAGGCAATCGAGCAGGCTCCCGATGGAGGAGGAGAAGCGCTTCGAATCGGGCCAGCCTTCGACCATGAACTCGGCGAGAGTGCGCTCGGCGTCGAGGCTGAGCCAGCGGCCCTGCTCGGCGATGCGGTCGAGGTCGAAACCGCGGGACTGCAGTTGTTCTTCGAATCCGGCGCGATGGGCCGGAGTGGCGATGACCACGGCGGCACCGCCCACGGACAGGGTGGCGGCGAGCCGCTGGGCGATTTCGGCAACGAGCCGGTCGTCGCTGGAGTAGAAATGTGCGCTGTGGGTGCCGTGCCGATTGGAACGGGGGAGCGTGCTGGTCTCGTCAGCAGGGCGTTGGGCGAATTCCGGCGGATGTAGGAAGCGCGTCATGGCCAGGGGCCGAAAGAGCGAAGCAGCAGGGCAGTCGAGCGATCCCTGTTTTTCAGCGGTTATTGAGGCTCGGATGAAAGAAAAAGGGAAAGGGATGTATGGGTTAGTGACCACAGGCCACTCGTCCCGCCACGGGGTTCAGGGGTGCCGATCCGGGGTCAGTGCATTGGGGTCATGGGCGGGCAGCATGGCATCTCCTGGGCAGCAAAAAGCCCCTCATTCGAGGGGCCTTTAGACTGATTCTAATTGGGTTACTGTCGACGAGCAGAAGGACGGACGGCTTCCTGGGCGTGGACGGCGCCATTGGGTGGAACGGCCGGCACTTCCGGTTCGACAGGGGTCTTCAGGCCGATGCCGAGTTTCTTGCGGAGTTCCGTATCCATTTTGGTGAAGGTGTCGCGGTTGTCCTTGAGGAACTGGCGGACATTTTCGCGGCCCTGACCGATGCGCTCGCCGGAGTAGCTGTACCAGGCGCCGCTCTTTTCGAGGATGTTGTTAGTGACGGCCAGATCGAGGACATCGCCCTCGCGGGAGATACCTTCGCCGTAGAGGATGTCGAATTCGGCTTCACGGAAGGGTGCGGCGACCTTGTTCTTGACGATCTTGACCTTGGTGCGGGAGCCGACGACGACGTCGCCTTCCTTGACCGCGGCGATGCGGCGGATGTCAATGCGGACCGAAGAGTAGAACTTGAGGGCGCGGCCGCCAGTCGTGGTTTCGGGATTGCCGAACATGACGCCGATCTTTTCGCGAATCTGGTTGATGAAGACCAGGCAGGTACGCGATTTCGAAACGGTGCCGGTGAGTTTGCGGAGGGCCTGGGACATGAGGCGGGCCTGCAGGCCGACATGGGAGTCGCCCATCTCGCCGTCGAGCTCGGCCTTGGGGACGAGGGCGGCGACGGAGTCGACGACGAGGATGTCGATAGCGCCGGAGCGGACGAGGGCTTCGGTGATTTCGAGGGCCTGTTCGCCGTAGTCGGGCTGAGAGATGAGGAGGTTGTCGATGTCGACGCCGAGTTTTTTGGCGTAGGCGGGATCGAGGGCGTGCTCGGCATCGACAAAAGCGGCCATACCCCCGGCCTTCTGGGCCTCGGCGATGATCTGCAGGCAGATGGTGGTTTTGCCGGAAGATTCAGGGCCGAAGACTTCGACGACGCGGCCGCGCGGGACGCCGCCGACGCCGAGGGCGGCGTCGAAGGAGATGGAACCGGTCGAGATGGTAGCGATGGGGACGACGGCCTCTTTGCTGCCGAGGCGCATGATGGACCCTTTGCCGAACTGCTTTTCAATCTGCGAAAGCGCCAGGTCAATGGCGCGCTGACGATCATCTGCCACGAGGAAGCTCCAATCCGGGCGACCCGGGTT
>DAISJK010000108.1:0-4244 GCA_036821505.1 Opitutaceae bacterium | reverse complement strand
AGATGACGGAATGGGAATTCCTGACCGAGGTCGTGGAACGGGCCGACTGCGGCATTCTCCTCGACGTGAATAATATCTATGTGTCGTCGAAGAACCACGGCTTCGACCCGTATGACTATGTCAACGGCATCCCGCACCGCCGCGTCGGCCAAATGCACGTCGCGGGGCACACGAAATTCGAGAAGTACCTGCTCGACACCCACGACCACCCCGTGCTCGACCCGGTCTGGAAACTCTATGCGCACGCGACGCGGCTTTGCGGTGTGACGGCCACGCTGCTCGAGTGGGACGACAAGATTCCATCGTTCAACGAGGTGCACGACGAGGCCCTCAAGGCCAACGAATTCATCGGTGGCGCCAAGGCGGCGGCGGGCGCCGCCCGACCCGCTTGAAACCCACGGGCCTCAAACCTCCGCCCCGGCGCGCTCCTCGGCGCCTGCGCTCGACCGCGGACCTGCGTTCGCTTCAGCGCCTCATGACGAATGCGCTGGTCCGGCCCCTTACGGCTGACGATGGCCTGCAGGAACGATGGATCGACGGCCGGCCCATGGGGGAGGTCGTTGCCGAGTTCATCAAACCCAACGACCGTCTGACCGCTTTCGAGCGGCTCGAAATCTACAACCGGATGTACTGGTTCCGGCTGATCGACTGCGTGACCGAAGACAGCCCGGGGCTTCGCGCGCTCCTGGGCGAGCGCAAGTTCGGCCGGCTCGTGCGGGCCTATCTCACGCGTTATCCCTCCAGATCGTTCACCCTGCGCAACCTCTGCGAGCGGCTGGTCGGGTTTATCCGCGAGGAGCCGAGATGGACCGCCCCGCATACGGCGCTGGCCCTGGACATCGCGCGCTTCGAGTGGGCGCAGACGGTCGCGTTCGACGGAGAAGGCCGGCCGAAGCTCACAACCGACGAGATAGCCGACGCGCCGCCCGCCAAGCTGCGCCTGGGGCTCCAGCCCTACATGACCCTCCTGGCTCTCGACTACCTGGTGGACGACTTTGTGATCGCCGTAAAAAAGCGGAATGCGCTCCGGACCGAGGCGAGCAACGCGGTCGAGACCGAGGCGCGATCGGCCCGCCGGGTCAAACGCGTCGCCCGGCCCCGCCGCGGGCGCATTTACCTCGCGGTGCACCGCCATCACGACCGGCTCTATTACAAGCGGCTCGAACTTCCGGCCTTCCGCGTGCTTGAGGCGATCCAGTCCGGACGCACGGTCGCCCGGGCGTTGTCGGCCGGCGGCCGGCGGCTCCGGCCGGCCCAGGTCCAGGAATGGTTCTCCACTTGGATGCAGCTTGGCTGGCTCTGCCGGCGGAACTGAAACCCCCACGTAGCGATGAAAAAACTCAACCACCTCATCTCCCAGATAGGCAATTACGCGCAGCCGGTCTTCCTCCTGCTCATTCGCTTGTATTTTGGGTACCAGATCATCGAGTCGGGCTGGGCCCATCTCCATAACGTCGGGAAAACCGCGGCCTTCTTCTCCGAGCTGGGCATTCCATTTCCGGAGCTCAACGTCTACTTCTCCGCCTCCGTCGAACTCGTGGGCGGGGCGCTCATCCTCATCGGCCTCTTGTCGCGGCTCATTTCCATTCCGCTCATCGTCAACTTCATCGTCGCCATCGTGACGGTGAACTGGGAGTACCCGAAATACCGGGACATGCTTCTGCATCCCTTCAGCGGCGACAATTTCACCGACGCCATTTTGCACGACACGGCGTTCCCTTTTCTCTTCATCGCTCTGCTCATCCTGCTCTTCGGACCGGGAAAGATCTCCCTCGACGCCCTGATCTCCGCCGACAAGTCCGCATCCGCCAATTAGGCTGCGCCGTAGCAGAGATGGCATGAAACGGATCGGCCGCCTGCTTCTCACCGTCCTGGCCGCCCTTGCGGGGACGGCCTCATTGCGCGCCGATATCACTTGGAGCGGCTGGTCCGATGACGTGTTCGCCCGCGCCCGGCGCGAGCACAAGTTCGTCATCCTGGACCTCGAGGCGGTCTGGTGCCACTGGTGCCATGTCATGGACGCCACGACCTACCGCGATCCGCGCGTCATCGGCCTGATCGGCCGGGATTATATCGCCGTGCGCGTGGACCAGGATTCGCGGCCCGACCTGGCCAATCGCTACGAGGATTACGGCTGGCCCGCCACCGTGATCTACGGGCCCGCCGGCGAAGAGATCGTGAAAAAACAGGGCTACATCGAGCCCGACGGCATGGCGCACCTGCTCCAGGCCGTGATAGACGATCCGTCGCCTGTGCATTACCACGACAGCTCCGGAGCGGAATCGGTCGCGTCCGGCGACGGCACGCTGTCTTCGGAAGGCCGCGCCGCGCTGCGCCGGCAGTGGCTCCAGGGCTACGACGATCGCGCGGGCGGGTGGGGCGGTTCGCACAAGTTTCTCGACTGGGACACTGTGGAGTTTGCGATGCGCGAGGCCGCCCACGGCGACGCGCGCTCGGCCGTGATGGCCCGCGACACGCTCCGCTTGCAGCGCAAGCTCGTCGATCCGGTTTGGGGCGGAGTCTACCAGTATTCGGTCGACGGCGATTGGAACGAACCGCACTTCGAGAAGATCATGGCGATGCAGGCGGAGGATCTGCGCATTTACGCCATGGCCTACGCCCAGTGGGGCGACCCTGATTATCTTCGGACCGCCCAGGCCATCCACCGGTTTCTGCGGACCTTTCTCATGAGCCCCGACGGCGCGTTCTATGTGAGTCAAGATGCCGATTTGGCGGAGGGGGAGCCCGGCGCCGATTACTTCGCGCTGGACGATGCCGGCCGGCGGGCGCGCGGGATTCCGCGGATCGACACGCATTGTTACGCCCGCGAAAACGGCTGGGCCATCGCCGCCCTGGCCCAGTTCTCCGCCCTGACGGGCGACACGGCCGCCCGCCGGGAGGCCGAGACGGCGGCCAGCTGGGTGATTGCGAATCGTTCGCTTCCGGGCGGCGGATTCCGCCATGATGAGCGCGATGCCGCCGGGCCTTACCTGGGAGACACTCTGGCGATGGGGCGCGCATTCTTTTCACTTTACGAGCTCACGGCCGATTCTGCCTGGCTGCGCCGTTCCGCTTTGGCGGCCGATTTCATTCAGATGCACTTTGGCCGGGGCGCGGCCACTGGATTCGCCAGCAGCGACACGACCCAGGCATCGTTCCCTCCGCCGCGCCCGCAGTTCGACGAAAACGTGGTCCTGGCGCGATTGACCGTGGCGCTTGCCGCTGCGACCGGCCGCGTGGGTTACCACGACATGGCGATTTCCGCGTTACGCTGGCTGCTCACGCCGGGAGTGGCGGCCAGCCGGGGCTTCTATGTCGGCGGTCTGCTGCTCGCCGAGGACGAGGCGCGCCGCGATCCGTTGCACGTGGCGGTCGTCGGGAGAAAGGACGACGCCGCGGCGGCCGCGCTTTACACCGCCGCTTTGCGCGCGCCTACCGCGCACAAGCTCGTCGAATGGTGGGATCGCAGCGAGGGCGACCCGCCGCGCGGCGAGAACATCTATCCGGAGCTGGGCCGCCCGGCGGCCTTTGTCTGCGCGAACGGCGCTTGTTCCTCGCCCATCTTCGCCGCCGCGGCGCTCACGGTCCGACTTGAGAAGCTTCAGGCCGCCGCGCGCTGATCACTCGCGTCCCGGCAATCAAGTCATGGATGCAACGGCGATCCGCCCGGAAGATGAAGCAAAGGTCGACCAGGCAGAAGATTCTGCCGAGAACGGGGATCGAGCAGAGGATCCCCCTCACGAAATCCCGCAATAGCCACGCATGCACGAACCCGGGCGGGGAACCGTCGGCCGCGCGCACGATGCGGATCCCGACGATCCGTTTGCCAATCGTTTGCCCTCGCGTGGAAAGCATCCAAATCTGGACGATGGCCAGGGCCAGCAGGGCGAATGCTGCGAAGCAGAAGGAAAACACCATGCCGGGCAATGTGGCCACGCTCTGCCAATCGTGATCCTTGAGAGCGGCGGACAGGACCGCCAGGGGAACACCGATCAGGAGCGGCGAAAAGCAAATCATCGCGAACAGGGTGTCCAACAGCCATGAGCCCAGTCGTTCCACGCGGCTCGCGAGATCCGCTTGGGCGGAAGGGGACGGAGAATCGAGCAAGGGCGGCGCAACACCGCCGGTGAATTCGGGAAAATCGCCCAGACGCTTCCATTCGTCGGTGCCGAGGAATTTTGCCTGCGTATCGAGGCTGGCGCGGCCGGACGCCATCCACGCCCGAATCTGGGCGGCGGTCACCG
>DAISJK010000107.1:0-4267 GCA_036821505.1 Opitutaceae bacterium | reverse complement strand
TGTCCGGCGCGCTGAATGACGGCCTGATCACACCCGAAACCGAATTCAATTGCTCGCTGAAGCAGGCCGCTGACGGCAAGGGCGTCTTGCGCGATCTGCCGGGCGAGGACATTTCGGACCTAAAATATTTTACTCATCCGATCACCGTGGCGGAGGTCATCCAGCATTCGTCCAACAAAGGAACGGTGCAGGTGGCCTTCAAACTCGGGGAGGAACGATTCTATTCCTATGTTCGGGCGTTCGGGTTCGGCCAGCCGACCGGATTTCCCTGCGGCGGCGAGCAGGTGGGCGAGTTCAAGGCCCCCGATAAATGGGACCGGCTGACCTTCACGCGCATGCCGATCGGCCAGTCCATCGCCGTCACGCCCCTCCAGATGCACCAGGCGATGGGAGTGATCGCGAGCGGCGGATTGCTGCTGCGGCCGCGGATTCTGACGCTGGTTCGCGACCCGCAGGGGGACGCGGTTTTTCAGTTCGGCGGAAACGAAGTGCGGCGGGTGATTTCCGAGGACACCGCGCGGACCATGTCGCGGCTTCTCATGGGAGTCGCTTCGCCCAACGGCACGGCGCCGGAAGCGGCCATCCCCGGCTACGAGGTCGCGGGCAAGACGGCGACAGCGCAAAAGCTGGAGCCTGAGGTCACCGGCTCGGGCCGCACGGTGCTTCGCTATTCGACGACTCACCACGTGGCGTCCTTCATCGGCTTCTTTCCCGCCAGCCGCCCCCAGGTGGAAATCTCGGTCATCATAGACGATCCCGACGAGCATACGCTGGGGGCCGTCGCCTACGGGGGCAAGGTGGCGGCGCCCTGCTTCAACCATATCGGACGGCAATTGATCTCCTACCTGCATATACCGAAGCCGGGTTTGCCGGCGCCCGTTATCGCGATGGGAGAAATGGGTCCGTGATCGGTTATCTTGTGCAATCGCGCCTTCCGCTTAACTTGATTCCGGCGCGCTCCGGGCGGCCCGCGACCCGCAGCCGCGCCGGTTTCGCGCGCGTTTTTCCCATGCCACCCAAACTTTCCGACTATTTCCTCGGCGATGAAATCGTCGCGATCAAGGGCGGCCTGGATCGGCCCATCACGGGGATCGCCATGGACAGCCGGCGGGTGGTGCCCGGCAATCTTTTCTTCGCATTGCCCGGACGGCGGGCCGACGGGTCGTCCTTCATCGACGAGGCCGTGAGCCGCGGGGCGATCGCCGTGGTCGCGCCGCAAATGCCGGCGCATCCTCCGGGCAAGGTCACGTTTATCCAGGTGGCCGACGCGCGCGCGGCGCTCGCGCGGACCGCGCAGCGCTACTACCGCCATCCCGACCGCGATCTGCAGGTGATCGGGGTGACAGGGACGAACGGCAAAACGACCGTGACGCACCTCATCAAGCTTTTCCTCAACGGCGATCAGCGCGTCGGCTTGATCGGAACGATCAACTACGACCTTGGGCTGCGCACCGTGCCGTCTTTCCGGACGACCCCCGAGTCGCTCGACATCTTCGGCATGATGGCGCAGATGCGGGACGCCGGCTGCCGGCAGGCGGTGATGGAAGTCAGCTCCCACGGCATCGACCAGGGTCGGGTGATGGGGCTGCAGTTCGAAGCGGCGGTCTTCACCAATCTGACGCGGGATCACCTGGATTATCATCGGACGCTGGAAAGTTATTTCGAGGTGAAGGAACGGCTTTTCACCGGCGGAATCGGTTCGCGGCCCAAGGTCGCGGTGGTCAATCTCGACGATCCCTTCGGGCAAAGACTCGCCGCCCGGCTCGGCGCGGAGACGGGGGCGGGGGCGCCGCGGCTCGTGACCTACGGCGAGCATCCCGATGCGCTGGTGCGCGCGGCGGACGTGCAGCTCAACTTCAAGAACACCGCGTTCCGGCTCGTCTGGCCGCAGGGCGGCCGGGTCGTCGATTCGCCGCTGATCGGGCGCTATAACGTCAGCAATCTCCTGGCCGCCGCGGCCGTGGCCTGGAGCCTCGGCCGCAATCCCGCCGATTTCTTGGCGCGCTTGGGCGGGTTCAAAGGGGTGCCCGGCCGCATGGAGCGGATCGAGGAGGGCCAGCCCTTCAACGTGCTGGTGGATTACGCGCACACCGACGACGCGCTCCATAATGCCCTGGGCATGCTGCGCGCGATCACGCCCGGCCGGCTGCTTGTGGTTTTCGGCTGCGGCGGCAATCGCGACCGCAGCAAGCGGCCGCTTATGGCGCGCGCCGTGCAGGAGTACGCGGATTTCGCGTTCGCCACCGCGGACAACCCGCGAAGCGAGGCGCTGGAGCAGATTTTCGCCGATATGAGACAAGGCGTGACCGCGCCCGAGAAGATAACGTGGATCGACGATAGGCGGCGCGCGATCAGCCTGGCGCTTGACGGGGCACGCGAGGGCGACTGCCTGCTCATCGCCGGCAAGGGCCATGAAAGCTACCAGGAATTCACGGATACGGTGGTTCCGTTCGACGACCGGCAGGTCGTGCGGGAATTGATCGGGATCAAGGCGCTGCGGGAGGGGCGGGCCTAGCCGCGGAGCGCCATGGTGGCTTTCGAACCTGTCTCACTTGCGACCGGGACCGGCGGGCGCTGGACCCGGACGCCGTTCGCGCCCATCACGGGCTTCGACATGGACACCCGGACGATCCGTCCGGGGCAGGCCTTTGTCGCGCTCAAGACCGAAAAACGCGATGGACACGATTTTCTCGCGGATGCGGCGGCGGCGGGAGCCACTGCGGCGATCGTGTCGAAGGCCCGGCCCGACGCGAAGCTTCCGCAACTCGTGGTCGCCGATCCGCTCTCGGCCCTTCAACTAATCGCGCGCGACCATCGCCGCCGGTTCAAGGGTCCGGTTGTCGGAATCACCGGAAGCGCGGGCAAGACCTCGACCAAAGATTTGCTGACGGTGCTTTTGGGAGGTGACGAGTCGTCCGTATTGGCGACCCGCCACAATCTCAACAATCATATCGGCGTGCCGCTCACCTTGACGCGGCTTGACCCCGAGGAGCATCTCTTTGCCGTGATTGAAGCTGGAATCAGCGCGCCGGGCGAAATGGCCCTGCTCGCGGCCATGATCGAGCCCGATGTGGCCATCGTCACCTTGGTGGCGCCGGCGCATCTGGACAAACTCGTGGGGCTGGAAGCGGTGGCGATGGAAAAATCGGCGCTTGCCGCGGCGATAAGGCCGGGCGGCCTCGCGATTTTCCCCGCGTCGTGCGCGGAATTTACCGCCTTCAAAAATTTGAGAGGCGCGAAGATGATCGTCGAGCCGAGCCCCCTGCCGGTCGCCAAGGGGCGCGCTTTTTTTTCGTTCGAGCATCGCGGCGAGCGCACGGAGATCACTCTCGGCGGCGCGCCGGAACAGCGATTCGAGCTGCCCCGCGTTTCCGACGGAATGGCGCAGAACGCCGCGCTGGCCCTCTGCGCCGCGCTCAACCTGGGCATGAAGCCCGACCTCCTTTGTTCGCGTCTCGCAGGCTGGCGGCCCGCCGCGCTGCGGGGCGAATGGCGGCGGACCGGCGGCCGGATGCTCTATCTTGATTGTTATAACGCCAGCCCCGCCTCCATGGCCGACGCGCTTGCGGCGTTTTGCGCCACCGCGCCGGAGGCGCAGCCGCGTCTTTTCGTACTCGGGGGGATGGAGGAGCTCGGAGCCGAATCCAGCCGCTACCACCGCGCGCTCGGTCGCAGCGTGAGGCTGCGGCCTTCCGATTTTCTTGTTGCGATCGGCACCCATGCCGGGGCCGTGCTGGCGGGCGCGCTGGAGGCCGGCAACCGGCCCGACCAGATCGAGACGGCTGAATCGCCCGAGCCGGCGGCGGCGCGGCTGGCGGAATTTCGCGGAGCGGTCTTCCTCAAGGGCAGCCGCAAATACGCCCTGGAACGGCTGGCGGAGGAGGTGGCCCATGCTTAGCTGGCTTTCGCGTTACGACGCCTATTACGGGCCTTTGCGCGTCCTGCATTACATCACGACGCGCACCTTGTGCGCGACCGCTACCGCGGCCTTCATAGGATTCATCATCGGGCCGCGGTTGATCCGCCGGCTGCGCCGCCTGAAGTTTGGCCAGCACTATGACGACGACCGCACGGGCGACCTGGCCCACCGGTTCGACAAGAAGAACACGCCGACCATGGGAGGGGTGCTCATTTTCGGATGCGTTTTTTTCAGCTCGCTGCTTTGGGCCGATCCCAATGTGTGGACGCTCGTCGCGCTTTTCGTCTATTCGGCCCTGACCGCGGTCGGGTTCCGAGACGATTACCTCAAGGTCGTGCGCAAGAGCCG
>DAISJK010000106.1:0-4288 GCA_036821505.1 Opitutaceae bacterium | reverse complement strand
CACCCGCATGCTGGACCGCACCCGGTCGAGGTAGATCGCGCGCACAAGCCCCAGATCGCGCTGCACCCCTCTCGCCGCGCCCATGAGGGCGCCGTCGAGGGAAGCCTCGACCGTCTTGTACAAAATGCGGTAGCCGCCGTAGAATCCGAGGGCCACCAGAACGCCCACAAGCAGGAACCACGCGATGAAGCGGAACGAGTGCTGCTTCGGTGCGCGTCGAATGGCGAGGGCCATGGGGTTGGGGGCGGCCTGATGCCGCGCACAGACATAAAGAACACGATTCGCGACCCGAGTAAATCGCTTTCGTCCACCGGGCTGGCCCGCAGCAGCCTGCTAAAACAGAAAGTATCTCTGGGCCAGCGGAAGTGTCTTCGCCGGCGAGGATGTGAGGATGCGGCCGTCGGCCTTCACCCGATACGTTTCAGGATCGACCTCGATTTTGGGCAGCAGGTCGTTGAGCACCATGTCCTTCTTGCCGATCTTTCGAGTGGCGCGCACGGCTTCGAGCCGGCGGACGGCCGCGAGGTCGGCCAGGATGCCGGAGCGCAGGGCAACCTCGCTCACGAACGTGAGGCTGGTCGAGCCGATCGCGCGGCCGAACGCCCCGAACTGGGGCCGATAGAAAGTCGGCTGCGGCGTCGGAATCGAAGCGTTGGGATCGCCCATGTTGGCGCAGGCGATCAGCCCGCCCTTGAGCACAAGCTCGGGCTTCGCGCCGAAGAAGGCCGGCTTGAACACGACGAGATCGGCGAGCTTGCCCACCTCCACCGATCCCACGACGTGGGAGATGCCGTGGGTCACCGCGGGATTGATGGTGTACTTGGCGAGGTAGCGCAGCGCGCGGAAATTGTCGGCCTTGGGATGCTTCGGATGGTCGATCTTGCCGAGTTCTCCCTTCATCTTGTGAGCGGTCTGCCAAGTGCGGATGATGACCTCCCCCACCCGGCCCATGGCCTGGCTGTCGCTCGACATCATCGAGATCGCGCCCAGGTCGTGCAGGCAATCCTCGGCGGCGATCGTCTCCGGGCGGATGCGCGACTCGGCGAAGGCCACGTCCTCGGGTATCTTCGAATCGAGGTGATGGCAGACCATGAGCATGTCGAGATGCTCGTCGATGGTGTTGACGGTGAACGGCCGTGTCGGATTGGTGGACGAGGGCAGGACGTTGGCCTCGCCGCACACTCGGATGATATCCGGGGCGTGGCCGCCGCCGGCGCCCTCCGAGTGATAGGTGTGGATGGCGCGGCCCTTGAAAGCCCTGATCGTCGCCTCCACGAAACCGGCCTCGTTCAACGTGTCGGTGTGGATCGCAACCTGGACATCGAGCTCGTCCGCGACGCCCAGGCAGGTGTCGATGGCCGCGGGCGTCGTGCCCCAGTCTTCGTGGAGCTTGAGGCCGATCGCCCCCGCCCTCACCTGTTCTCGCAGCGGCCCGGGCGTGGAGCAGTTGCCCTTGCCGAGGAAGCCAAGATTCATCGGGAAGGCCTCGGCCGCCTCGAGCATGCGGCGCAGATTCCAGGCCCCGGGCGTGCAGGTGGTGGCGAAGGTGCCGGTGGCCGGCCCGGTGCCGCCGCCGATCATGGTGGTGATGCCGCTCGCCAGCGCCTCGTCGATTTGCTGCGGGCAGATGAAATGGATGTGCGTGTCGATGCCCCCGGCCGTCACGATGCAGCCCTCGGCCGCGATCACTTCGGTCGCGGCTCCGATCGTCATCGGATTCTTTTTCCCCGAGGCGGGTTCGGGCCAGGCGGAGCCGAGCCCGCTCTGGATGCCGGGATTGCCGGCGTGGCCGATGCCGACGATGTTGCCGTGCTTCACGCCGATGTCGGCCTTGATCACGCCGAGCACCGGATCGAGGATCAGGGCGTTGGTCAGGACCAGATCGAGCGACTCAGCGTCCGTCGCCACCGGCGACTGGCCCATCCCGTCGCGGATCACCTTGCCGCCGCCGAATTTCACTTCGTTGCCGTAACCGCCACCCTCGGCGATCAGGTCGCGCTCGACTTGGACGAAAAGATCCGTGTCGGCCAGGCGCACCTGATCGCCCTTGGTCGGTCCGAACATTTCGGCGTACTGGCGGCGGGCGATTTTCACAGCTTGCCGTTCACCTTGCCGTTGAGTCCATGCACCTCGCGCGTTCCGCCGAGGGCGACCAGTTCGACGCGCTTGGTGTCGCCCGCCTCGAAGCGCACGGCGGTGCCGGCGGGAATGTTGAGGCGGAAGCCGCGGGCCGCGGCGCGATCGAAATGCAGCGACTCGTTGACCTCGAAAAAGTGATAGTGGGAGCCCACCTGCACGGGCCGGTCTCCCGTGTTGACGACGTCGATCGAGCAAACCGAAAGTCCGGCGTTGGCCTCGATCGGGCCGGCATCCGAAGGATGGATAAGTTCTCCGGGTATCATCTGATCGGATGGTGAACGGTGACCAGTTTTGTGCCGTCGGGGAAAGTCGCCTCCACCTGCACCTCGTGGAGCATTTCCGGCACCCCCTCCATGACCTGGCCGGGTTTTAAAATCGTGGCGCCGAAGCTCATGAGGTCGGCCACCGATTTCCCGTCGCGTGCTCCCTCCAGGATTTCGTAGGTGATCATCGCGACCGCCTCGGGGTAGTTGAGCTTGAGGCCGCGGGCCAGCCGCCGGCGGGCCAGATCGGCGGCGACAACGATCATGAGCTTCTCTCGTTCGCGGGGCGTCAGGTGCATGCCTACACTTGCAAATGCGCGCGCACGACGTCTTCGGTCAATTCGGCGACGGGGCCTGAAATGGTGATGGCGCCGCGATCCATGGCGTAGAAACGGTCTGCAACCTCGCGGCAGAAATCAACGTATTGTTCGACCAGGAGGATGGCCAGCGAGCCCTCCTGCTTCAGGCGCTTGAGGGTGTCGCCGATCTCGTCGATGATCGAGGGCTGGATGCCCTCGGTGGGCTCGTCGAGGATGAGAAGCCGCGGGCGGGTGAGAAGCGCGCGGGCGATCGCGAGCTGCTGCTGCTGGCCGCCGCTCAGGACGCCGCCCTTGCGCTTGAGCATCGACTTGAGGATGGGGAAAAGAGCGTAGACTCGCTCCAGGTCGTCTCGGACGGAGTCCGCGGTGCGCCGATGCATGACCAGGCCCATTCGCAGATTTTCATCGACCGTGAGGTGCGGGAAGATGTCGCGGCCCTGCGGGACGTAGGCCAGCCCGGCGCGGGCGCGCTCCGCCGTGGGCAGTGCGCGGAAGGGGCGCCCGTCGAAGACCACCTCGCCGGCTTTCAGCGGCAGAAGACCCATGACGACCCGCAGGGTGGTCGTCTTGCCGACGCCGTTGCGCCCCATCAAAGCAACCACCTCGCCGGCGGCGACCGAGAGATCGACGCCGCGCAGGATGCGGGAGCCGCCTATGTCCGCCTCCACAGCCTTGAGTTCGAGCAGGGGGGTCATGCGGCCTCCTTCTTCCCTCTACCCAGATAGACTTCGCGCACCTTGGGATGGCTTTGCACCTGATCGAACTTTCCCTCGAAGAGCAGACTGCCCTGATGCAGCACGGTGACCAGGCTGTCGCGCGCGATCTGCCGGACGAAGGTCATGTCGTGCTCGACCACGATCAGGCTGTGCTTGCCTGCCAGCGAGAGCAGCAATTCGCCCGTGCGTTTCGTCTCGTCGTCGGTCATGCCCGCGGCCGGCTCGTCGACCAGCAGAAGCTTGGGATCCTGGGCGAGCAGCATGCCGATCTCGAGCCATTGCTTTTCCCCGTGGGCCAGGCGGCCGGCCTTCCAGTCCCGCTTGGCTTCGAGGCGGATTGTCTTCAGCAGCCCGGCGATCCGATCGTCCTCCGTCGAGGAACGGCGGTGAAAAACCGACGAAAATACCCCGCGCGGCCCCTGCAGCGAGAGCACCAGATTGTCCCAAACCGTATGCTCCACGTAGACACTGGGTGTCTGGAACTTGCGGCCGATGCCGAGGCGGTTGATCTCGCTTTCGTTGAGTTTGGTCAGGTCGGTTCGGCCAAACTCGATCTTTCCGCGGTCCGGCTTCGCGCGGCCGGTGATGAGATCGAAGAAGGTGGATTTGCCCGCGCCATTGGGTCCGATCACCGTCCGCAGCTCGCCCTCGAAGAGATAGAACGTCAGATCCGAGATCGCCTTGAAGCCATCGTAGGTTTTGGTGACGTCCTCGACGCCGAGCAAAAGCTGTGGCGGGCGCGTCATGGAGGCCCCCCCCGCAATTTCCGCCAAAGCGGCGCGAGCCTGGCCGGCAGGCTGACCAGCCCGCCGGGCAGGAAGAGCACGACCAGGATGAAGAGCGTCCCGAG
>DAISJK010000105.1:0-4293 GCA_036821505.1 Opitutaceae bacterium | reverse complement strand
ATCCCGGGTCGGCCCGGACCTGATGAATGTCGGAGGCCGCAAGCCTCCCTACGACGAGGCCGACCTCATGAATCTCATCTATACGGGTCAGGGGGCCATGCCGTCTTATCGATTCCTGTTTGAAGAACGGGCGATCACAGGCCAGGCCTCGGCGCACGCCCTCAATCTGGTCGGAAGACTAAGACCGGCCGCCGGATACGAAATCGTCCCTACTCGGCGCGCGGAGGCCCTGGTGGCCTACCTTCTCAGTTTGAACACGGTTTACGATTACCCTGAGTCCAAGCCAATGACGGCCGCGGCCCCAAAGACGGCCTCTGCTCCACCAAAACCGGCCACGGCACCACCAAGCACAGTCGCGGCTCCGAAAAAGGCCGGCCAATGAGCGCACCGGCCAATCCAGATCCGAAGCGTGCAGCGGGTCCCATGAGCGACGAACGTCTGTTGTCCGAGCATGAGCGTGTGCTTGGCAAGCAGCCCGACGAGCGGGCTCGTTACCGCCTGCTCCCGCTCGGAATGCTTTTTTTCTTCAGTGGACTCATCCTATTCGCCGCCACTTACCTGAACCGTTATTCGGGGCACTTCAATCCGACGGTTTACAACGAGAATGCGCTGCCCTCCACGGGTCCGGGCGTCGAGGTGAAAGTCGATCCGGTCGCGATGGGGAAGAAGCTCTACAATTCGGGCGGCGCCTGCGTCACCTGTCACCAGCCGACCGGCTTGGGCCTGCCGGGCGCGTATCCGCCGCTGGCGGGTTCGGAGTTTGTCAACGGTCCTGAGAACCGGGTTATCAGCATCGTCCTCTACGGCCTCCAAGGTCCGGTTCACGTGAAAGGCCAGCTATTCAGCGCCGCGGTGATGCCCGTTTTCGGCCAGGTGGCCAATTCGCAATTCAGTTGGAGCGATGAAAAGATCGCCGCGGTACTGACCTACGTCCGACAGGAATGGGGTAACAAAGCCCCGGCCATCACTGCGGACAAGGTTGCGGCCATTCGCGCCAAGGACGGCGACCGCAAGTCCTGGACCGAAGCGGAGATTCTTCAAGTCAAGTAGGTGGAGCGCGTTGTCCCTAACGCGCTTGTCCGGCCTGCGACGTTGCTCAGCGCGTTGGGGACAACGCGCTCCACCTATTCTCCGAGTCGCTTGCCCGGCACGAGGTAGTTCCGAACGTAGTCCCCAACCGCCTCGTCAAGGGGCGTGATCGGCCGGCTGTAACCCGTCGAGCGCAGCTTGGTCACGTCCGCCTGCGTAAAATATTGATATTTTTCCCGCAGTTCGGCCGGCATGTCGATGAATTCGATCTGTGGTGGGCGGTCCAGCGCCGAAAAAACCGCGCGGGCGAGGGTCAGCCAGGTCTCGGCCCGCCCCGAGCCGATATTGTAAAGGCCCGCTGCCTCGCGCGCGTTTTCGGCGAAGTGCAGCGTCATCTCGACGGCGTCCTTTACGTATAGGAAGTCGCGTCGCTGCTCTCCATCGCGATACTCGGGATTATAACTTTTGAAAAGCCGGACCTTCCCCGTCGCCATGATTTGGCCGCAGGCCTTGTGCGCGACCGACCGCATGTCGCCTTTGTGATCCTCATTCGGTCCGAAGACGTTGAAGTATTTCAGCCCGACGATTCGGCGCAGCCACCCTTTATTCCGCGCGAACAAATCGAAATCGTGCTTGGATTGCCCGTAGGCATTGAGCGGGCGCAGGCGATCGAGGCGATCGTCCTTGTCATCCATGCCGCGCCCGCCGTCGCCATAAGTCGCGGCTGACGAGGCGTAAATAAAACGACTGCCCCGCGAGAGAGCCCAAGCCGCCAGTTCGGCGGTGTAGGCGGTATTGTTGTCGGCCAGGTAGGCGACGTCGGTCTCGGTGGTGGATGAACACGCTCCGAGATGAAAGACCGTTGAAATGGGGCCCAAAGCGCCGGCGTTCCGAGTCAACTCACGCCGCAAGACATCCGCGCTGATGAATTCGGAAAATCTGAGGGGCGCCAGGTTGCGCCGCTTGGATTCGTTAGCGGGAAAATCGACGGCCACGATATCGTCGCGTCCCCGGCCGTTCAGCGCCCAAACGAGAGCGCTGCCGATGAAGCCCGCCGCGCCGGTGACGAGAATGCGACCTGGAGGCGCGCCCATGGGCTCTCAGTCCGCTGACAGCTCTCGGGAGCGGGCGGCGGCGGCAAGAACCGCTTGTCGGATGAGGTCGCGGAATCCCCCCTCGCTCAGACTCCGGAGGCCTGCGCTAGTCGTGCCGTTGGGCGAGGTCACCTCGTCGCGCAGTTTTTCCGGGGCGAGGTTGCGCTGCGCCAGCAGCCGGGCCGACCCGAGCACGGTTTCAAATGCGAGAGCACCGGCCGTTTCCACCGACAGGCCGGCGGCCACGCCGGCATCGCGCAGCGCGGCGGCGAACTCGAACACGTAAGCGGGTCCGCTGCCGCTCAAACCGGTGACCGCGTCCATTTGCGACTCGGGCACCTCGACCGAGCGACCCATGGCGCCGAGAAGCGTGACCACCGTTTCACGGTCCCCCGAAGCCAAAGGACCCGCCGCGCACCAGGCCGTGATGCCGGCGCCAATCTGGGCGGGGGTATTCGGCATGCAGCGCACGATATTGCGGGCGCGGGGAAAGGAACGTTGGAGGCGAATCAGCCTTTTCCCGGCCAGAATGGAGAGCACGAGCAGTCCAGCGGTCAGATCGGCCAGGCGCGGATCGGCGTCGGCCAAATTCTGCGGTTTAAAGGCGATGACCACCGCATCGGCGCCCGCCAGCAATTCATCTGTGGATCGGGCCAAGGCGATACCTGTGCGCGCGGCGAGATCGGCCGCGGTCGAGTCGGGCCCGCTCAGGCAGGAGAGATCAGCGGGGGTCGCGGCCTTCCGGGCCAGCAGGCCTTGAACCATGGCGGAAGCCATCCGGCCCGCGCCGAGGAAAGCTATTTTGGCCATTCGAGCGGATGCAGCAGGATGGCGACGGCGCCGCCGTCGGGACGATTTTCGAGCGTGATGTCGCCGCCCAGATTGCGCAGCGCGTGGCGGGCGACGGTTAGTCCCATGCCGACCCCCACGGTATCTTTCGTGCTGGTGAACGGCTCGAACATGTTGTCGCGCACGTCGTCGCGGATGCCGCGACCTTTGTCTTCGATCCGGATTTCGATGCAGCGCGGCTTGTCGGGAGGATCGACCAGCTTGGTGCTCACTGAAATCGGACGAGGTTCATCCGGCGCGTTGACGTAGGATTCCCATGCGTTGATCAGCACCTTGGCGAGAGCGTCCTCGAACATTTCGACGTTTGTTTCGAGCATCAGATCGCCGAGGCTGTTCTCGATCGTGACCGGCGCGGTCGATTTGTAGTCGCTGTGGAAACGAGCCACGCTGCTTTCCAGCAGGGCCGGCAGGGCGATCTTGATCACGGGCGGCCGGTCACTGTCCGTGAGCGTGGTCAGCTGACGGATGATCGCGACGATGCGCTGCGAGGCGCCGTCTATCCGCGCGAGGTGGGCTTTGACCTGCTCCGGCTTGTCGTGGGATATCCGAATCAGGTCGACGTAGCCCATGAGCACGCCGAAAAGATTATTCAGATTGTGTGCGATGCCCTGGGTGACCGCGCCGATGGCGGCGGCGCGCCTCATTTCCTCCAGGCGCCGCTGCAAGCTCACCATTTCCCGATTGATGGCGGCGAAGCGGAGCTGCGTCTGCACCCGGGCGAGCGTTTCGTCGAGGTCGATCGGCTTGGTGATGTAGTCCACCGCCCCGACGTTCAGGCCCTCGATCTTGCTTTCCTTGGTGGTGCGGGCGGTGATGAGGATGACCGGGATCGAGCGCGAATCCTCGTCGGCCTGGAGACGCTGGCAGACCTCGAGGCCGTCCATATCGGGCATCATGACATCCAGCAGCACCAAGTCGGGCCGTTCCTGCTTGACCAGCTTGAGAGCTTCGAGGCCGTGGTAGGCGGCCATAACCTGCAAGCCCTCGCGCTCCAGCTTGCGCCTGAGCAGCTGAACGTTTATCGGCTGGTCGTCGACGACCAGGATTTTTGGAGCGGGCATGCTGAAAGGGGGCGGATTGAAAAAGCTGACCTGCCGGCGATAGGTCGGGTCATTGTTCGGGTCCCAACCCGCAGGTCAATTTTTCTCAACTTGACCCTTTTCGCCCCTGGTAAGCCTTGATCGTGTTCTTCATCAGCATCGCGACGGTCATCGGTCCCACGCCGCCGGGCACCGGGGTTATCTTGCTCGCCAGGGGCGAGACCGAAGGAAAGTGCACGTCCCCGACCACGCGGTAGCCCGCTTTCTTTCCCGCATCGGCT
>DAISJK010000104.1:0-4328 GCA_036821505.1 Opitutaceae bacterium | reverse complement strand
GCCAGGTCGCGGATTTCTTTGGAAGTCATGACGGGATCAAAGGTCGGTGGGATATCAGACGACCGCGTTTTCGCGGACGATGAAGCGGCAATGGAAGGGAAGCTTGGCGTCGGCCAGACGGAAGGCCTCCTTGGCCACCCGGGAAGGCACGCCGGCGAGTTCGAAAAGCACCGCTCCAGGTTTGATTACGGCGACATAGTACTCGACGGGGCCCTTGCCCTGCCCCATCCGCACTTCGGCCGGCTTCTTGGTCACGGGCTTGTGGGGAAAGATGCGTATCCAGAGCTTTCCCTTGCGCTTGAGGTGGCGCGAAATGCATACGCGCGCGGCCTCGATCTGCTGTCCGGTCATGGGGCCGCGGCCGAGCGACTGCAGTCCGAATTCGCCGAACGCGAGCGTGTTGCCGCGCTTGGCGTTGCCGGCGCGGGCGCCTTTCTGCGACTTGCGGTATTTGGTGCGGGCGGGAGCGAGAGCCATGGTTGTAAATCCGAACGCGGGGTCAGGCCGCGTCGGCCTCCTTTTTGCAGATCCAGCACTTGACCCCGATCTTGCCGTAAAGCGTCTGGGCCTCGGAAAAACCGTAATCGATGTTCTCCCGCATGGTGTGCAGGGGCACGCGGCCCTTGCGCTGCCACTCGCGGCGCGCGATGTCCGCGCCGCCCAGGCGGCCGGAGCACTGGATGCGGATGCCGTCGGCGCCGAGGGCCATCGCCATCTCGACCGCCTTCTTCATCGCGCGGCGGAAAGCGATGCGCCGCTCGAGCTGGAGGGCGACGTTTTCGGCAACGAGCTGCGCCTCGATCTCGGGCTTCTTGACCTCCTGGATGTCGAGGAGGATCTCCTTGCCCGTGAGCTTGGCGAGCTGCGCCTTGATGTTCTCCACTTCCTGGCCCTTGCGGCCGATGACGATGCCGGGACGGGCGGTGTAAATCTTGACCCGCACGCGATTCGAGGCGCGTTCGATGAAGATGCGCGGCACGGAGGCCTGCTTGAGCTTCTCCATCAGCATCGTGCGGATGAGCTGGTCCTCAAGCAGCAGCTTGGGGAAGTCTTTCTTGCCCGCGAACCAGCGCGACTGCCAGTCGCGCGTCAGCGCGAGTCGGAAACCAATAGGATGCGTCTTTTGGCCCATGGAGGAATCAGTTTTGGGCTCCGTCCGAGAGGACGATGCGGATGTGGGACATTTTTTTGCGGCGGGGCATCGCGGTTCCCTTGGCCCCGGCCTTGAAGCGCTTGAGCACGGGGCCGTTCTCGACGACGGCCGACTTCACCACCAGGGTGTCGGCCGAAAGATTGGCGTTGTTCTCGGCGTTCGCGATGGCGCTCTTGAGCGTCTTGACGATCAGGCGCGCGGACTTGCGCGGAATGAGCGTGAGGTAAGCCACGGCGTCCGATGCCGCGCGCCCCTGAATGGTGCGGGCGACCTCGCGCACTTTCTTGGGCGACATGCGGGCGTTGCGTGTGAGGGCTTGGACTTCCATGGCGGTTCTTTCGGGTTAGATTTCCTTGCGGGTCATTCCGCCATGCGCCTTGAACACGCGCGTGAGGGCGAACTCGCCCAGCTTGTGGCCGACCATGTTCTCGGTGACGTAAACCGCGATGAAAGCCTTGCCGTTATGGACGCTGAAGGTGTGTCCGACGAAATCGGGCGTGATGGTCGAGCGGCGGGACCAGGTCTGGATGGGTTTCTTCGCGCCGGACTTGTTCGCCTTCTCGATTTTTTCGAGAAGGTGGTAGTCGACGAAAAAGCCTTTCTTGATGGAACGGGCCATGGGTGAAGCTTACTTTTTGCCACGTGGCTTGCGGCCGTTGTGGTGCACGAGGATGAAGTTGTTGGAGAGCTTGGAGCGATGGCGGGTCGGAAATCCTTTGGCCAGCTGGCCCCACGGGGAAACGAGCTGCTGACGTCCGCCGCCGCCCTTGGACTTGCCCTGGCCGCCGCCGTTGGGATGATCCACCGGGTTCTTGGCGACACCGCGCACGTGCGGACGCCGGCCGAGCCAGCGGCTGCGGCCCGCCTTGCCGAGCGACTGCTTGCCGTGGTCGCTGTTGCCTATGACGCCGATGGTCGCGCGGCATTTCGGATGGACGAGCCGAAGCTCGCCCGAAGGCATCTTGATCTGGGCGTAGCCGTTCTCGACCGCCACGAGCTCAAGGGAGGCGCCGGCCGAACGGGCCAGTTGGGCGCCGCGGCCCGGCGTCAGTTCGACGCAATGAAGCTTGGTCGCGGGGGGGATGATCTCGAGGGGGAAATTGTTGCCGACGCTGAAATCGTTGCTGGTGGCTTTGTCGGAAGCCACAATCGTGGCGCCGACCTTGAGCCCTTCTGGAGCCGGAATATAGCGCTTCTCGCCGTGCGCGTAGGCCACCAGCGCGATGTGGGCCGTGCGGTTGGGATCATATTCGATCGCCTGCACCCGGGCGGGCACATCGAGGATGTCGCGCTTGAAGTCGATGATCCGGTAATGCTTCTTGTGGCCGCCCCCCATATTGCGGGAGGTCAGCCGTCCGTTGTTGTTGCGGCCGCCTGTGCGGTTTTTCGACTCGGTCAAGCCGCGCTCGGGACGCTTGATCGTGAGCAGGCTCTTGACCTCGTTCAGCGAAGTGAAGCGGCCTGAAGGCGTGAGGGGGCGGAACGATTTGATAGACATGGCCGTTTATACGAGTTCGATTTTGTCCCCCGCCTTCAGGGTAACGATCGCCTTCTTGAAGTCGGAGGTCGTGCCGGGAAGGCCGTTGCGACCGCGCTTGTTCTTGCCGGCGTAATTCTGGACGTTGACGCGCCGCACCGTGACCTTGAAAACCTGTTCGACCGCGGCGGCGATGTGATGCTTCGTGGCGCGCGGGAACACCTCGAAGGTGTACTGGCCGAGCGTGGAGGACTGTTTGCTGGCTTTTTCCGTGAGAAGAAAGCCTTTGAGCACTTGGTCGGGATTCATCAGTTCTTTCCTCCTTCGCCGAGGCTACGGCGGACTTCGCCTCCGTTGACGCGGGCGATGATGGAATCCAGGGCCCGCGAGCTGACAATGATCAGACGGTAGCGGGAGAGATCGAGCGTGTTCAGCTTCGCCGCATCCTGAAGGGCGACGCGCGCGATGTTGCGCGCGGCGCGCAGGATTTCGGCCGCGAACG
Organism: Opitutaceae bacterium; assembly: GCA_036821505.1. Classification (GTDB taxonomy): domain Bacteria; phylum Verrucomicrobiota; class Verrucomicrobiia; order Opitutales; family Opitutaceae; genus Palsa-1447. The sequence continues at coordinate 1,196 of DAISJK010000104.1, read as the reverse complement.
GCGCGTCGACCAGGAGCACCTTGCCCTTGGGGGCGATGCGGCACACGACCTGATTGACCGCCTTGGTCTTGGCCTGGGCGGCTTCGAAACCCTCGATCACGGCGATCTCGCCCGCCGTCGCGCGGTCGAAGAGCGCCCGGTTGAACGCGAGCGTCTTCACCTGGCCGTTGATTTTCTTGGAATAGTCGCGGGGCTTGGGCCCGAAAACGACGCCGCCGCCGCCCCAGAGCGGCGAGCGGATGGAGCCGGCGCGGGCGCGGCCGCTGCCCTTCTGTTTCCACGGCTTCTTTCCTCCGCCGCGGACTTCGCCGCGGTTCTTGGTCGAATGCGTGCCCTGGCGCCCGTTGGCGCGGATCGCGACGATCACTTCCTTGACCGCCTGCAGGCCTTTGTCGCCTTCGAACACGGGCAGCCCGTCGAAATCCTGTTCGCGGCTTTTCGTGCCATCGGTGCTGAAAACTTTGAGTTTCATGACTGCGTTCCTTGAATTCAGGCGGCGGACCTGCCCTGTCCCTTGATCGCCAGGCGCACGATGACGTCGTCGCCGTTGGCGCCGGGGATCGCCCCCTTGACCAGGATGAGGTTCTTGTCCGCGATGATCTTGATGACCTTGAGATTCTGCACTGTGCGGCGCTCGCTGCCCATGTGGCCGGGCATCCGCTGATTTTTCCACGAGCGGCCGGGGGTCTGGCGCATGCCGATCGAGCCGATGCGGCGGTGGAACATGGAGCCGTGGGCCGCCGGGCCGCCGGCCACCCGGAAGCGCTTCACGACGCCCTGGAAGCCCTTGCCCTTGGTCACGCCGATCACATCCACCAACTGGCCCTCCTGAAAAGCGGCAACGGTGATGAGGTCGCCGACCTTGGCCGCGGGAGCCTCGGTCAGGCGGACTTCGCCCAGAACGCGCGGGGCCTGGGCCAGGCTTGCCTTGGCCGCATGGCTCAGCTCGGCCTTGCTCGTATTCTTGGCCTTCTTGACCGCGAAGCCGATCTGAACCGCGTTGTAGCCGTCGGTCTCGACCGTCTTGACCTGCACCACGGCGCAGGGTCCGGCTTCAACCACGGTGACCGGGATCAGGACGTTTTGAGCGTCGTAGACCTGGGTCATTCCGATTTTTTTGCCTATGAGAGAGAAGATCATGACTAAGCGGTAGGTGGAAAAGTTTCCGTTGAGCGACCTACATTAGCGAAACCCGG
>DAISJK010000103.1:0-4339 GCA_036821505.1 Opitutaceae bacterium | reverse complement strand
CCATGCGCACTTCCGACGGGCGCCATACGCTCGTTTTCAACGGCGCGATCTACAATTTTCAGGCGCTGCGCGCCGAGCTTGAAGCGGCCGGCCGCTCATTCCGCACAAACTGCGACACCGAAGTTCTCCTGGCCGCTTACACGCATTGGGGCGCGGACGCGCTTCGCCGGCTCCGCGGCATGTTCGCTTTTGCCGTTTGGGACGCCGAGGAGGAATCGCTCTTCATCGCGCGCGATCCGTTCGGCATCAAGCCGCTCTACTACCGCCACGATGGGGAACGCCTGATCTTCGCTTCTGAAATCAGCGCCTTGCTGGCGGGGCGGACGTTCGAAGCCAGCATCGATCCTTCGGTGGTGGCCGACTACCTGGGCTGGCTGGCCGTGCCCGCGCCGCGCACGATCTACCGCGGCATTTTCAGCCTGCGGCCCGGCGAATGCGCGCGGTTTCACCGCGGTCGGTTAGACGTGCGCTCCTATTGGAGCTTCCGCTCGATTCCCGGCGACATCCAAGCCTGCGGTTCCCGCAAGGAATTTACAGCGCAACTACGTTCCCAGCTCGACGACTCGATCCGCGCCCATCTGCTCGCGGACGTGCCGGTCGGGGCTTTTCTTTCCGGCGGACTCGACTCCGCCGTGGTCGTAGGCCTGATGAAAAACGCGGGGGCGGCTCACCTCAAAACGTTCTCCATCGGCTTCGACGAAAGCGGCTATTCCGAAGCCGCCGCGGCGGAGGCCAGCGCCAGACATTTCGGCACGGAGCATCATGCAAGTGTCTTGAGCGGGAGCGAAGTGGCGCGCGATCTCGAAAAGATCCTGGCCGCCTATGACCAGCCCTCCGGCGACGGGCTCAATACCTACTATGTGAGCCAGGCGGCGCATGCCGGTGGGATCAAGGTGGCGTTGTCCGGCCTGGGCGGGGATGAGCTCTTCGGCGGCTATCCCTCGTTCCGCAATCTTCCGCGGCTGGCCGCATGGCTGCCGCTTTGGCTCCGGCTGCCTAGGAAACTCCGCAATGTCATCGTCAAGCGGTTGCGCCGCTTCGACACCCGCGCGCACAAGCTGGCGGACATGCTGAAACATGCGCGCGATATCCACGAACTCGGCTCGATGCAGCGCCGGGTCTTCTCCGAACCCGGCCGCCGTTCGCTGCTGGCACCGGGACTGAAGGAGTCCCTAGCCGATGCGGAGCCCTTTCATCCCGAGCTGGAAGCCCTCAGGGCGGATATGACTGGGGCCGGAGCATTCGAGATCGCCAGCGCATGGGAGCTGCGCACCTACATGGCCGACGTGCTGCTGCGCGACAGCGACGTCATGAGCATGCATCATTCGCTCGAATTGCGCGTGCCTTTCGTCGACCGACCGCTGATCGAATGGCTGTGGCGCCAGCCCGAAAAGTTTAAGTACTCGCCCGAACGGCCGAAGGATATTCTGGCAAACGCGGCGGCCGACATCCTGCCGCCGGACATCCGCAAACGCCGCAAGCACGGCTTCACCCTGCCGCTGGCGGTGTGGATGCGACGAGAACTCAAGCCATTCCTCGACCATACTTTCTCGGACTCGAGCGTCGGCCGCAGCGGCCTCTTTGAGCGCGGCACGGTAACGGGGCTCTGGGACGGATTCCTCGAAGGCGACGACTCCCGCGAGTGGTCGCGGCTCTGGAGCCTGGCGATGCTCATCGCGTTCGTGAATCGGCGCGTCTCTCCGGACCCGGCACCCGAGCCTCGGAAGGAGGTTGCCTGGGTTAGGCCCGCCGCCCCCGTGCCTGAGAAAGCGATTCCGCCCGCAGCCGTCTCCAAGCCGCCTCCCGTGCAAGCCGCTCCTCGACCAGAAAAATCCCCCTCCCTATCGGTCGACTCTCCCGACCGTGCAAAATCCGAGCGCGGCGAGCGAATAACCCTGCTCATGGCGCCTGAGATATTTTCTCTGGCCGGCGGCATCCCCCGCATTCTTCAGCTCTATCTTCGCGCCCTGTCGGATATCGCCGTGGAAAAAAATCAGGGTGTACGCTTGCTGGCGCTCAACGACCCGGTGCTCGATACCCGCGACATCCGGCGCTGCACGGCCGGGCCGCTCGACGATTGGCTCGTGTGCAGTCGCGACAAGGTCCGGTTTGTGCGTGGCGCCATCCGCATGAGCCGCCATTGCGACCGGCTGATCTGCGGCCATGTGGCCCAGCTTCCGGTGGCATGGTTCGCCAAGCGCCTCCGGCCCCGGCTGCGCTATTTCCTGGTGGCGCATGGAATCGAAGTCTGGCGTCCGTTCAACCTGGCCGAGCGCCTCGCCCTCCGCGGCGCGCGAAGCATCTTTTGCGTGAGCGACTATACCCGCCGCGAACTGATGAGCCATTGCCGCCTTAAGGAATCCCAAGTCGTCGTGCTGCCCAATGCGCTAGATCCCTGTTTCGAGATCGGCGCGGGCGTGGCGCTGGCCTCGTGCCCTCCAGTGATCGTAACGGTCACGCGGCTCAATTTCTCGGACCGTTATAAAGGCGTTGAGCACCTGATCGCAGCCATGCCGGCGATCCTGCAAACCGAACCGGCCGCCCGCTTGCGTGTGATCGGGGGCGGCAATGATCTGCCGCGTCTGCAGGGGATCGCCCGCCAGCACAATGTGTTGAACACCGCAGTCGAATTCCTCGGATTCGTGGACGACCGGCGCCTTTCGGAGGAGCTGAAAGCCTGCCGTCTCTTTGCCCTGCCCAGCCGCAAGGAGGGCTTTGGACTCGTTTTTCTCGAAGCCATGGCCCACGGCCGGCCGTGTTTGGGCGCCCGCGCTGGCGGCACTCCCGAGCTCATCACCGAAGACACCGGCATTCTCGTGCCGTTTGGCGACGTCCCGGCCATCGCGGCCGGCTGCATCGAGGGCCTGCGGCGAAACTGGCGCCAGGAGGCGATGCTCGACCGCGCTCAAAAATTTTCTTATCAACCCTTCAAGCAGCGTCTGGCCGAGCTTCTCGAGTCATGAGCAAACCCGCAGAACCCCTGATCGAAATCGTCATCGAGCCGACACGCGGCTTGGATTGGATTCGCTGGCGCGAACTGCGCGCCTACCGCGACTTGCTCTGGCTGCTCGTTTGGCGCGACATCGCATCACGCTATAAACAAACGGTCCTCGGTCCGCTTTGGTTCATGGTGCAGCCGTTGCTGACCACTATCGTGTTTATGGTCGTCTTCGCCCGGGTGGCCCGCATTCCGACCAACGGAGTGCCTTCGTCGCTCTTCTACCTGTGCGGACTGCTCCCATGGAATTATTTCGCCCAAACCTTCCAGTCGACCTCCAACAGCCTGGTGCAAAATGCCGGAATGCTCGGAAAAGTTTACTTTCCCCGCCTGATCGTGCCCCTTTCGACCGCGATTTCGAACCTGCTGCCCTTGGCGATCCAACTGGTCACTTTCTTTGCGGTCTATGCGCTGCAGAAAGCGGGTCCGCGATCCGATTCCTTCGGCGTAACCGCATCTGTCTGGTTCCTGCCCCTGATTTTGGTCCAAGTGAGCCTCTTGAGCCTCGGAGTTGGGCTCTGGATCGCGGCCCTGACCGCCAAATTCCGCGATTTCGCGGTGCTGGCCGGCTTCGTGCTGCAGCTTTGGATGTATGCGACTCCAGTCGTGTGGCCCCTCAGTCTGGTGCATCCGCGCTGGTTCTGGGTGGCGAAGCTGAATCCGCTTACCTTTCCCCTGGAAGCGACGCGGCAGATGCTTCTAGGCGCGGGTTCGCCGACACTGCATCTTTTTGGGGTCTCCATCGCGCTGACCTTGCTGAGCCTGATCAGTGGCCTGCTGGTCTTCCAGCGCGTTCAAAAGAATTTTATCGATGTGATTTAGTTTTCGCCGTGGCCCGACCGATCATCGAAGTCCATAATTTGGCCAAGCGCTATCGCCTGGGAGCGATTGGTGCAACCAGCCTGCGCGAGTCGTTCAGTCGCTGGTGGGAGCGACGCAGCGGAGGAACGGCGGTTGCGGATAAACAAGATTTTTGGGCCCTGCAGGACGTATCTTTCACCGTCCAACCGGGCGAAGTCGTGGGCATCATCGGCCGGAACGGCGCCGGCAAGTCCACATTGCTGAAACTGTTGTCCCGGATCACCGAACCGACCCGCGGGCGGGCGGTGCTCCGCGGGCGGGTGGCTTCCCTGCTCGAGGTCGGCACGGGCTTTCATCCCGATCTAACTGGCCGTGAGAATACATTTCTCAACGGGGCCATCCTCGGTATGTCGCGTGGGGAAGTTCGCCGCAAATTCGACGAAATCGTGGCCTTCGCCGAGGTGGAGCAATTTATCGATACGCCTGTCAAGCGTTACTCAAGCGGCATGTACGTGCGACTAGCCTTCGCTGTGGCGGCCC
>DAISJK010000102.1:0-4353 GCA_036821505.1 Opitutaceae bacterium | reverse complement strand
CCTCGCGCTTGTCGAGAGAGGCGACCATGGCGTTGATGTCCGCATTGAGATTCTTCTCGCGGAGGCCTTCGTACGGGCTGACCGCGTTGTCGTCGCCGACGATATCGCCGAAGGTGCCGGAGTCGCCCTCTTCGCCGATGGGGGCGTCGAGGGAGGCCGGGCGCACGCTGACCGACTTGAGATGGGCGACCTTGGCGGTCGGGATCTGAAGTTCGATCGCGAGCTCTTCGTCGGTGGGTTCGCGGCCGAGCCCTTCGGAAAGCCGCATGGCGATTTTGCGCATGCGGGAAATCTTGTCCACGAGATGGACCGGCAGGCGGATGGTCTTCGATTGATTGGCCAGCGCCCGCTTGATCGACTGCTTGATCCACCACGCGGCATAGGTCGAAAGCTTGCCGCCCTTTCGGGGATCGAAACGCTCGACCGCCTTGATCAGCCCGATGTTGCCCTCGCTGATCAGGTCCAGAAGCGGCAGCCCGAAATCTTTGTAATCCATCGCGATTTTCACGACCAGGCGGAGATTGGCCTTGATCATGTGATCGCGCGCAGCCTTGTCCCCGCGGCGGATGCGGCGGGCCAGGGTCACTTCTTCTCCTAGGGTCAAAAGGGGAGTTTTCCCGATCTCCTGGAGGTAGAGCTGCAAATTGCTGCGCTCAAGAGGCGCCGCTTCGGCGGGAGCCGGGGACTCGCCTTTCTCCAGGAAAGATGGCGCCGCATCGAGAGCGGCGGTCGCTTTATTCTGCATGGTTGAGTTCTTTTCTTATTGGAGGCGCGAACCGGGGCTTTTGTTCCCCGGCCAGTGCCATGGCCTGCGTTCTACACATGATAACGATCCGACCGGCAAGAAAGACGCGCTGCCGGGCGGATAAGTTGCCCCATTGTAACCGGCAATTAACGGAAGTTATGCACCCCGACAGCAGGCATGAGGCAATGCAGTGGCTGCTGTATTATACCCTATCTGGCAACAGTCCTGCCGCTAATCACAAAATACTGGATTTCAGTGAGTTAGATACGATCCGCTATCTCTACCGCCTTTAGGAGGGCCGACGCCTTGCTCAAGGTTTCCCTGTATTCGGCCGCGGGATCGGAATCCGCCACAACGCCTGCCCCGGCCTGGAGGTGGATGCGACCGTCCTTGAGAAGCGCGGTGCGCAGCATGATGCAGGAGTCGAGGTTTCCGTCATAACTGAAATAACCCAGCGCCCCGGCGTAGAACCCACGCTGCACGGGCTCCTGCTGGGCGATGATCTGCATGGCGCGGATTTTGGGCGCGCCGGTCACCGTGCCGGCGGGAAAGGTCGCGCGCATCAAATCGAAAGCGTTATGGCCGGCTGCAATGCGACCTTCGACTTGGGAGACGATGTGCATCACGTGAGAATAGCGTTCCACCACCATCAATTCGGGGACGCGTACGCTGCCGAATTCGCAGACCCGGCCGATGTCGTTGCGCGCGAGATCGACCAGCATGAGATGCTCGGCCCGCTCTTTTGCGTCGGCCAGCAATTCTTTTTCCAACGCGAGGTCCTCGGCCGCCGTCGCTCCCCTCGGCCGCGTGCCGGCCAGGGGGCGAATCTCCACCAGGCCGTCGGTCAGGCGCACGTGTACTTCGGGCGAGGCTCCGACCAGCGCGAATTCCCCCATGTCGAAAATGAACATGTAGGGCGAGGGGTTGACCGAGCGCAGCGCCCGATAGAGATCAAGAGGCGATCGGTCGAAGGCCCGAGTGAATCGCTGGGACGGCACCACCTGGATGATATCGCCCGCGCGAATGTACTCCTTCGCATCGGCCACGGTCTTCTCGTATTGGGCGCGGGTAAAATTGCCCGGCGGCACGGTCAATGGCGGGCTCTCCGCAACTGGCGCCGGGGCCAATTCGCGCGGCCGGCTCAAAAGCGCTTGCAGGCTGGCCAATTCGGCCGCGGCTTCGTCATAGGCGGCGCCCGGATCGCTTCCCACATGGGCGTTCACGCACAGCCGCAAGGTTTGCTTCGCCCGGTCGAAGATCAGCAGGGTGTCCGAGATCATGAAGCAGGCGATCGGGATCTTCAGCTCGTCGAGAGGCGCGGCCGGAACGGCCGGCTCAATACGAGTTACATACTCATAGGCGAGATAGCCAACGGCCCCCCCGGTGAAGCGCGGCATCCCCGGCAGCTTGACCGGTTTGTGGCCAGCGATTTCCCGCTGGATCAGGGTCAACGGATCGGGCGGGGTCGGTATTGTTTCCGGAGGCCGGCCCGGCCGGCGAATTTCCGTTGTCTCCGGACCGCAGGCGAAAACTTTGAGCGGCCGGCAGCCGATGAAACTGTAACGGTTGAGATTCTCCCCTCCCTCCACCGATTCGAGCAGGTAGGCCGGGCCGTCGCCCTTCAGTTTGGCGTAGGCCGAGACCGGCGTCTCGAAGTCCGCCATCAGGTCCGTGGTGACGGGGATGACGTTCCCCTGGCGGGCCAATTGCGCGAAAGCCTCTTTGGTCGGGTGGATGTTCATCGGAGCCGCAGCCGACCATTTAGCGGGCGAAAAAGGGGTTGTGCAATTTTTCTTGGGCCACCGTGGTCAGGGGGCCGTGCCCGCAGGCCAGCGCCGTGTCGCGCGGCAGCGAGAGTACTTTCTGCACGTCGTTGAGGCGCTGCTCCTCGAAATGCTCCATGCTCCCCCCCATGGAGGAGGCAAAAAGCGCATCGCCCACGATGGCCAGGGGCCGGGCCAGGCCGGTGATGTAAAATGTTGTGAGGCCCGGCGAATGGCCCCAGGTGAGGAGCGTCTTGATCGCCAGGGAGCCGATGTGGAAATGCGCGTTTTCGTGGAAGGTCTTGGCGCCGGGATGCTCCGCGGGCTCGCGCTCGCTCGACCAGACATCCGCCCCCGTGACGGCCGCGAGCCGTTCGAGCGCGGCCACATGATCCTCATGCGTGTGGGTGAGGAAGATCGAGACGACACGCAGCTTCTCGCTCCGCGCCAGATCGAGCATCCCCTCGCACTCCGCGCCCGTGTCGAAAGCGGCGGCTGCGCGCGTGCCCGGGTCCCATACGAGGTAGCTATTCACCCGCATGTCCCCGTAAGCCGTGTTGAATATCGCGAAGCCCCGCGGAAACTCGGGCGGCTTGGGATACCAGCGGTGATGCGCGAGGTCTTCCAGGGCGTCGGGGCTCAGGCGCAGGTGGCGGGCCACGCGGCGGATCACGGCGTCGATCGGGGTACCCGACTTGACCGCGGAGAGGTCGGCCATGCTGACCCCGGCCAGTTCGGCCAACTGGGCGTCGGGCAGGCGCAGCCCGCGCTGCGCCTTGTTGATCACATCGTCGAAATTGTCCTCCAGGGGAATGCGGCTCATTGCGGAAAATTCGCGCAAATAACGAAAGAATGACAGTTTTTCCGCTTGGAGAGGCGCGAATTCTTGCGCCACTCTGGCGGAAGCCATGTCGCAACCCCCCGAATACCTCACATCGTTATTTTCCCTCTCCGGAAAAGTGGCCGTCGTCATCGGCGGCACCGGCGAACTCTGCGGCGCGATGGCCGAAGGTCTGGCCGCAGCGGGCGCCGAGGTGGTGCTGGTCGGCCGGAACGAGGAAAAGGCCGCGCCCCGCCTCAAGCGCATCATGGCGGCGGGCGGGCGGGGTTATTTCGCTTCGGCGGAGGCGAGCGACAAGGCGCAGCTCCAGGCATTGCTCGCCGCGGTGCTCAAACGTTCCGGGCGCGTGGATATTCTGATCAACGGGGCCGGCGTGAACTCGGCCACGCCCTACTTGGACATAGCCGAGGACGAATTCGACCGCATCGTGAAGGTAAATTTGAAGGGCGTCTTCCTTGGCTGCCAGGTTTTCGGAAAATACCTGGTCGATCGTGGAGAGGGCGGTTCGATCATCAACCTGGGCTCGATGGCGGGAATCCTGCCGCTTTCCCGGGTCTTCACCTATGCGGCGACCAAGGCGGCGGTGCACAATCTGTCGAAAAACCTGGCCCGCGAGTGGGCGCCCAAGCGCGTGCGGGTGAACACCGTGGTGCCCGGCTTTTTTCCGGCCGAGCAGAACCGCGCGATCCTTTCGCCCGAACGCGTGGCCTCGATCATGGGGCACACGCCGATGAATCGCTTCGGCGAGGCCCGCGAGCTGGTCGGGGCGACGCTGCTTCTGGCCAGCGACGCCGCGGGCGGATTCATAACCGGCGCGGAGCTGGTCGTGGACGGTGGCTATAATGCGATGAGCATATGAGATAGTATATATTTATACGAAATCGCACGCGGTTGATATTCGTCTGTTTCGACTTGCGACAATCGCCATATGACACACCTGTGCGATCATGGTGACACATAAAATCAAGCAGTTGGCGGCGGCCAAGGCCAAGCTGGCCCGGTTG
>DAISJK010000101.1:0-4443 GCA_036821505.1 Opitutaceae bacterium | reverse complement strand
GGCTTTTGGTGGACTTCGCACTGGAACAAAAGGCCGACGCCATCATTCGCGGGTTGCGCGCGCTTTCCGACTTCGAATTCGAATTTAACATGGCTCTGATGAACAGGCATCTGCAGCCCGCCATCGAAACCCTGTTCGTGATGCCGAACGAGCAGTTCAGCTACACGAGCTCCAGCCTGGTGAAGCAGGTGGCCAAGTATGGCGGCGACGTCTCCCATTTCGTTCCGGCGGACGTGGCCGCCGAGCTGAAGAAGGCCTTCGCGCACGCGTGAGAAAAGGATGGGCCGCCGCCGCTCTGGCCTGCGCGCTTTCCTGCGCGCACGCAGACACGGCGACCGACGCCGCGATCGCGCTGTATTCTTCCAAGCACTATACGGAAGCCCAGGCCGCCTTCGAAAAGATCGCCACCGCCGATCCCCAAAACGCGGCCGCGTGCTACTATCTGGGCATAATCTACGAGCGCCGCGGGGGCGACCGCGCCCTGAATCACGCCGTGGCCTGGCTGGAAAAGGCGGTGAACCTGGCGCCGAACAATGCGGGCTACCTCGCGGACTATGCCGGAACCTGCATGCTCATCGCGGATATCGAGCGTTCCTTCAACTATGCCACCCGGGGTCGCGACGCCATGGAGAAGGCGATTGTCATGGACCCCAACAATCTCGACGCCCGCGACGGCCTCATGAAATTTTACGCCCAGGCTCCCTGGCCCCTGGAAGACTCCTCCCGCGCCCTGACCCAAGCCGAAGAAATCGGCCGCCGCAATTCCGCCCGCGGCCTGCGCGCTTATTTGCGAATAGCCCAAATATTCGAAAAGAACGGCGACCGCTCTGCCGCCCGCGAGGCCTGCAAGGCCGCGCTCAAGCTCGAACCGACCAATAAGACCGCCCTCGCCGTGCTGACGCGGCTGGGCAACCCTTGACTCCGCCTGCCCCTTTCCGCTTCACTCTCACTCTATGGGCCAGCAACTGAACAAAGTCATCAAACGTAAACGCCGCGCCGCCTACCTGAAGCGCCGCAAGGCAGCAGCGAAGAAGAAGTAGCCCCTGATCAAGGTAAGTCTCATCTCGCTCGGTTGCGCCAAGAATCTCGTCGATAGCGAGATCATGGTGGGGCACCTGCGCCAAGCCGGCATGCAGGTCGTTCCCGATACGGAGCAGGCTGACGTGATCATCGTCAACACCTGCTCGTTTATCGACTCCTCCAAGGAGGAATCGATCCAGCACATTCTCGAAGCCCACCGCGGGCGCGGTCTCTCGAAGCGTCGCAGCAGCCAGAAGCTGATCGTCGCCGGCTGCATGTCGCAGCGTTTCTCAAAGGACCTTCCCGTATCGCTGCCCGAGGTGGATGCATTCATCGGACTGGATCAGATCACCCAGGTGGCGCCGATCATCGATGGAATCTACGCCCGCGAAAGCGGCGGAACTCCCGCGAGCTTCGTCACTCCCCGCTCGACCTACATCCCCGACTACGACACCCCGCGCTTTCGCCTCACGCCCAAACACTTCGCCTACGTGAAGATCGCCGAGGGGTGCAACCATCCGTGCACGTTTTGCATCATCCCGCAAATCCGCGGCCGCCACCGCAGCCGCACCGTTGCAAGCGTCGTGTCCGAAGCCCGCCGGCTCGTGGCGGAAGGCGTGAAGGAACTGAACCTGATTTCGCAGGACACCACATTCTTCGGCATGGACACCTGGGAGCAGCGTCCCAGCCCGCGCACGCCTGTGGATTCGTCGCGAGGCGAGGCGCTGACCACGCTCCTTCGCGAACTCCAGGCGATCGACGGCGATTTTTGGGTGCGCCTGCTCTACACCCACCCCGCCCACTGGAGCGACGAACTGATCCGAACTATCGCCGAGTGCCCCAAAGTGGCCCGCTACGTCGACATGCCGCTCCAGCACATCAGCGAGCGGATGCTGACGGCCATGCAGCGCGAGACCTCCGGCGCGCACATCCGCGACCTGGTGCGCCGCATCCGCGTGGGAATTGAGGGCATCGCTCTGCGCACCACTTTTATCGCCGGATTTCCCGGCGAAACCGAAGCGGACGTGGACGAGCTGTGCGCGTTCATCGAAGAGGCCCGCTTCGAGCGACTCGGCGTCTTTCGCTATTCCCAGGAAGAGGGCACGCGCGCGTCCAAGCTGGCCGGGCAGGTCCCGGCCAAGGAAAAAGAGCGCCGCTGGCATCGCTTGATGCGCGTCCAGCGGGAGGTCGCCGCGGACGTCAGCCTCGGTTTCATCGGCCGCGAGCTCAAGGTGCTCGTGGAGGAGCCCGGTGTCGCGCGCGGCGAGGCCGACGCGCCGGACATCGACGGGCGGGTCTACGTACCCCGGGAGCTGCCGGTGGGCGAGTTCGCCCGCGTCGTCGTCATGGGTGCCCGCGATTACGATCTGCTCGCCCTTCCGCCGGGCCAGCAGCCGGTCGAATTCAAGGTAGCGAAGATGGCGCAGTGACTGCGGCCGCGTAGCGGTCGATGATCCCGTCGAAGCTGCCGTTGGAGAAGAAAACGACGAGGCGGGGCTCGGCGGAGGGCGGAAGCGTGTCGGCGACGAGTTTTTCCAGCAGCCGGTCGTTCGCGGGAAAAGCCTGGGCCGTCCTGCCCTGCTCACGCAAATGCCGCGCCACGGCTTCGGCGTCGAAACGTTCCTCTCCCTTGAGTTCTCCGGCGCGGTTCACCGCGCCGATATAGACAAAATGAGCCAGCGCGAGGGCGCGCGCAAAATCGTCCTGGAGCGCGCGGACGCGGGCGGTATTGCTGCGGGGCTCGAAAACCGCCGTAAGTTTCGCATCGGGATGGCGGGCGCGGAGCGAGCGGAGCGTTTCGGTCAGCGCGGTCGGATGGTGGCCGAAGTCCTCGATCACCGTGAGCGGTCCGGAGCGGGCGCGGACTTCCTGCCGGCGTTTGACCGGACGAAAGCGGGACAATGCGGCCAGGTCGAAATCGCCGGGGCCGTTCCTGTCCAGGATAAGCGCCGCAGCAGCGGCCGCCATCGCGGCGTTTCGGGCGTTGTAGATCCCGGGCAGGGACCAGGCGACGCGGGCCCAGACCCGATCGCCCCGGATCAGTTCGAATTCCGCGCCATGGGCGGATTCGGCGAAACCGGCGATACGCACATCATTGCCGGCGCCGACTCCCACGCGAAGCGTGCGGGTCCAAGGCGTCGGTTCGAGCGCGGCCAGATTCGGATCGTCCCCGTTCACGACGATCCAGCCACGCCCCGGCACCAGGCGGCGGAAGTGGGTGAACGCGCGCTGGACATCGGCCAGGTCGCGGAAAATGTCGGCGTGGTCGAACTCCAGATTGTTGAGCGCGGCGACGCGCGGCGCGTAGTGGATGAACTTGCTGCGCTTGTCGAAAAAAGCGCTGTCATATTCGTCGCCCTCGATCACGAAAGGGTCTGAGACCGAGCCCAGATGGCTGCCGGCCGGCGGGTCCTGCGGCACCCCGCCGATGAGATAACCTGGATCGAGGCCGTTTTCCCTGAGAAGAAAAGCCGCCAGCGCTGTCGTGGTCGTCTTCCCGTGGGTGCCGGCGACGACGAGATTGCGCCGGCCGCGCAGGATGAAATCGCTCAGAAAAGCCGGGAGAGAGGCAAACGGAACAGCGCGTGTTTCGAGCAGCCACTCGACCTCCGGGTTGCCCCGCGACATCGCGTTGCCGACAACGACGAGGCCGGGTTTGAGCGCGGCGAGCCGCTCGGGATCGTAGCCGTCGCTCCAGCTCGCGCCGGCCGCCGCCAGCATGGTGCTCATCGGAGGATAAACGTTGATGTCGGCACCCAATACCTCGTGTCCCGCGGCGCGGGCCAGCAAGGCGGCGTTGCCCATCGCGGTCCCGCCGATGCCCATGAAATAGATCTTCAAAGAATGCTGTTCGGTTTAGAAAGCGGCGGCTGCTAGGATATGGGAACCAGCCTGATATCGATTAACAGAGACAACCGAATAAAACGGCCGTCCATGACCGAATATGGCCACATTTTTAATGTAACGACCGGATGCCATATCGCGTCAACACGTCAAAATCTGTGATCGTCAGTGTCCATATACCGAAATGCGGGGGCACGAGCTTCCGGCATATCCTTCAGGACATCTATGGACACGCCCTTTGGCTCAACTATGGCACGATCTTTAGCCGGCCGCAGGCTAGCCCGGACCTGCTGCCTTCCGGGATACAGTGCATTCACGGTCATTTTCTTGGGGACGCGTTTGACGAGCTCGTGCCGCAGCCGCGCTTGGTGACCTGGCTTCGCCACCCGGTCGAGCGCGTGGTATCCAACTATTACCACTTTTTGCGCAGCCCAGACATGCGCGACGCCTGCTGCCAGGCGTTGTTCGAGAAAAACCTCTCTTTGGATCAATTCGCTGAACTCGACTGGATGCGCAACGAAGCAACGCGTTACATGGCGGCCAAGCCCGTCGAGGCCTTCGAATTCATCGGTATCTTGG
>DAISJK010000100.1:0-4446 GCA_036821505.1 Opitutaceae bacterium | reverse complement strand
GGGCGAAGTACACCTCCCCCCGGCGCACCGAGATCGTGGCCGCAGCGGGCGAGTGCCGCATGGAGGACCTGGTTCCCAACGAAGGCGGCAAAATCACGGTCTCCCACCTGGGCTTCATCAAGCGCACCCCCGTGTCGGACTACCGGTCGCAAAAGCGCGGCGGCAAGGGGGTGATCGGCGCCGAGACTTACGAGGAGGATTTCGTCGCGGACCTGTTTACGGCCAGCACGCACGATTATATCCTTTTCTGCACCAGCACCGGCCAGTGCCACGCGAAAAAAGTCTATGACGTCCCCGAAGGCACCCGCGCCTCGAAGGGCAAATCGGTCTCGTCCTTACTGCGCCTGAGCGAAGGCGAGAAGATCGCCGCCATGCTCTGCGTCCGGGACTTCGCCTCCGATCGCTTCCTCGTCATGGCCACGCGTCTCGGGGTGGTCAAAAAGAGCAATCTTTCCGACTACACGAACGCGGTCCGCGAGGGCGGCATCATCGGGATCAATCTCGCCGAGAATGACAGCGTCATCGGCACGGTGCTCACGACCGGCGGCGACGAGCTGATCCTCGTCTCGCACCAAGGCCTTGCCGTCCGTTTCCGCGAGCGCGAACCTGAGACGAACGAGGAGCTTTTCCGCGCCACCGGCCGCGCCACCGGGGGCGTCACCGGAATGCGCTTCAAGCTCGCCAGCGACTACCTCCAGGCGATCGAGGTCGTCGACCACGGCGCCAAATTCCTGGTCGCCAGCGAAGCCGGACTCGGCGTGCGCACGCGCTTCGAGGATTATCGCCTGATCAACCGCGGCGGCAGCGGCGTCTGGGCGATCGACCTGCCCGAGGACGGCTCGGTCAACCTCGCCGGCGCGCTCAGGGTCCACGATACGGACGAGATCATGCTGCTCACGGCCAAGGGCCAAAGCATCCGCTGCCCGGTGAAGGACATTCGCGAGACCAACCGCGGCGCCAAGGGCGTTCGCCTCGTGACGCTCGAACCAGGCGACAAGCTTCTCGGTATCGCGCGCATCGTCGAAACCGAGGAACAGGCCGCGGCGCCGGCATGATTCGCGCCCTCGTGTTCGACTTCGACGGGTTGGTCGTCGACACCGAATCGGCGCTCATCGACTCCTACGCCGCCGTTCACGCAAAACACGGCCTGGCTTTCGATCGGGGGCTGTTCCTGCGCAACGTCGGCCACGCCGATTATGAATTCGACCCCTGGCATGCCTTTGAGAAGCGCGCGGACCGCGCCGCGCTGGAAATCGAACGCCGCAAGCGCAATCGCGAGCTCGACCGGCTCCTCCCGATCCTGCCCGGCGTCGTCGCCCTGCTCGATGCGGCGCCGGCGGCCGGCCTGAAGCTCGGCCTCGCGTCCAATTCCGGCCACGCCCATGTCGAGGGCAATCTCGCGCGCATCGGCCTCCTCGACCGCTTCGCCACCATCGCCTGCCGCGAGGACGTGGCGTCGCCCAAGCCCAAGCCCGACCTTTATCAACTTGTGCTCAGCCGATTCGGGCTTCGCGGAATCGAAGCCATAGCGTTGGAGGATTCCCACACCGGAGTCACCGCCGCCAAGCGCGCCGGCCTCTGGACCGTGGCCGCGCCCGGTGTCTCCACCGCTCATCAAGATTTCTCAGCCGCCGACCTACGCTTACCCTCGCTGGCCGAAGCCACCCTTCCCGACCTGATCGCACGATTCGGAAGCTAGCGCCCCATCGCCCGCCCCGCGTGCCATCCGGTCGTCCAGGCCGACTGGAAATTGAATCCTCCGGTAATGCCGTCGATGTCGAGCACCTCGCCGGCCAAATACAGTCCGGGGCAGACACGGCTCTCCATCGTCGTGAAATCCACCTCGCGGAGCATCACCCCGCCGCAGGTGACAAACTCCTCCTTGTTCATGCTCTTTCCCGCCACCGCGAATTCCCCCGCAGCCACCTGACCAACAAGCGCCCGTAGCGCATCGTTCGAGATTCCGGCCCAGATCGCGTTCGGCGCAAGTCCGGCCGCGGCCGCCAGCCGCTCCCAAAGCCTCGCAGGCAGGCCGAAACCATTTGTGGTGGCAACCTGCCTCTTGGGATGGTCCCTGCGCTCAGCCGCCAGTTCGTCACCGGTTTGTTTGAGCGTCCTGGGCCACGCCCAATTCACGCCAAGCGTAAATCGGTAGTCGAAATCATGCAGCTCCCGCGCCCCCCAGGCCGAGAGCTTAAGGATCGCGGGCCCGCTCAAGCCCCAATGCGTCACCAGCACCGGACCCTCGGCGCGAAGCTTCGTCCCGCGCACCGAGGCGCCCGCGAGTTTCACGGAGACCCCCTCCAGCCCGCGCAATCGGGGATCATCCACGTGAAACGTGAATAGCGAAGGCACCAGCGGCGTGATCGTGTGGCCGAGCGCCGCCGCGATTGTCGTCCCCGCCGATCCCTTGGTCCCGCCGGTGGCCAAAAGAAGGCGCTCGGCCCCGACGGTTTTCCCGGTGGTGAGCGCGACGGAAAAACCCGCTCCTAGCCGGGCGACTGAAGCCACCCCGCACCTTGTTAAAATCCTCACTCCCGCTTTTTCGGCCGCCTGCCGCAGGCACTCCACCACCGTCGCGGAATCGTCCGTGATGGGAAACATCCGGCCGTCATCCTCAGTCTTGAGCTCCACGCCGCGCGCGGCGAACCAAGCGATTGTATCGCGCGGCCCGAAACGATGAAAAGGGCCCAGCAGTTCCTTCGACCCGCGCGGAAAACGTTTCACAAGCTCCGCCGGCTCGAAGCAGGCATGCGTGACGTTGCAGCGTCCCCCGCCCGACACCCGCACCTTGGCGAGCGGATGCGCCGTTGCCTCATAGAGCGACACATCCGCCCTGGGATTCGCCTCCGCGCAGGTGATCGCGGCAAAAAATCCGGCCGCGCCGCCGCCAGCGACGACGATGCGCGTCCCTACCATAGCCGCTCCTGCGTCAGCGCATCCCGTTTCTGCGGATCAAGGGTGCTGAGCGCGAACATCTGCCTCAGCGTGAGTCCCGTCCCTCGCGGATCGCGCGCCACGGCACAAAGGATCAACGCCCCGGCCAGAGCGTCGTAGAGAGCCGCATGGTAGTGGCGGCGGTCCGGCGGACAGTGCGTCGCGGCCAACGCGTCGAGTTCGGCCTGCAGTCCCAAGGCCGCGACGATCGATTCCAACCGGCCCGAATCGTGCCCGGGGTAAGCCTGCGCGCAAATCCGCGCCGAATCGATCCAAGGCCCCCAATCGAGCAGGCGCTCGCCCGGGCGCGTGAAATCGGGGCTTGGCCTCGGATAGGGCCAGACCGACTTGAGCAGCGCGTTCTCAGCGCCGGCGTAATGGGCCGCAAGCGGTCCGCGCTCGCGCAAACCCGCAAAATACTCCCAGTCGTCGGCCAGCGGACGCTCGCCCGCGAGGCGCTCCTCGCGCAGGCCGTGCACGGCCGTGTCCTCGGCCCGCACCCGGCCGGTCGCCGCGCACAGGCGGGTCTTCGTCTCGATCACCCTCCCGCCGAGCACGCTGGCGACCCCGTATTCGAGCACCCCGGAGGTGTGGCTGCCCTCGAAATCCACGAAGAAGACGACCTGTCGAATCCAAAGCACTCGGAAACGATTGCGAAGCGCCCGCTGCTAGGAAAGCCTTTCCGATCAATCCCTAGCTGATGAACCTAGACCCCTACCGCGCGTTCATTGTCGAGCTCGCCGAGCGCAGCGGCGAATTTATCCGCCCCTTTTTCGCGAATCCGGAGCTCGGGGTCGAGATCAAGGCCGACCAAACGCCCGTGACGCTCGCGGACCGCGGGGCGGAGGAGCTGATGCGGCGCATGATCCGAAAAAAGTTTCCCGACCACGGCATCGTGGGCGAGGAATTTGGCGACGAGAACGCCGGGGCGGAATTCGTCTGGAGCCTCGACCCGGTGGACGGCACGCGGGCATTCGCCGCCGCATGCCCCCTGTTCGGCACGATCATCGCGCTCGTCCACCAGGGCCGCCCCATTCTTGGGCTCATCCATCAGCCGGTGATGCGCCAGCTCATGATCGGAGACGGTGCGACCACCACGCTCAACGGCCGGCCGGTTCGGGTGCGCGCCTGTTCGCGAATCGAGGAAGCCGTTCTCCTTACGAGCGACCCTTTTAATCCCGCCAAGCATCGCAAGGGTTCCGCTTTCGAGTCCCTGACGCGCCGCGTCGCGCTCCTCCGCACCTGGGGAGATTGCTACGGCTATCTCCTCGTGGCCGGCGGCTGGGCCGATGTGATGTGCGACCCGATCCTGAACCCGTGGGATATCCAACCGCTCGTTCCCGTGATCCGCGGAGCCGGCGGCGTGATCACGGACTGGCATGGCGGCGACCCGGTCAGGGCGAATTCAGCCGTCGCAGCGGGCCCCGAGCTGCACGGGCGGATCATCGGTGCGCTAAATGCGTAGCTGCGAACGTGAACGAGTGGTCAGTATCCACTCGCTCACGCTCG
>DAISJK010000099.1:3448-4469 GCA_036821505.1 Opitutaceae bacterium | reverse complement strand
GATTGGTTGTTCCCGCCGCTGGACGATCCGCCCGTGGACCCGCCGCCGGACGATGAGTTGGAGCCGCCGTTCGAAGCCGTCGATCCGCCCGAAGACCCGCCATTGCCCGTATTGCTGGAATTGCCGGCCGCCGTTCCGGCGGCGCTGCCATTGTTCGCCGCCGCGGTGATTGCTGCCGCCTGGGCCGAACTGTTGCCCTGTGGATCGGCCTGCGTGACGACTTGTGTCAGAGCGGTCGCCACCGAAGCGGACTGAGTCGGAGCGCTCGTGCTTATCGCGTCTGCAAGAACGGATGCCGAGCGCGTCAGGGCGCCCCCCGAGGCCTGGGGATCGCTCTGCGCGACCAGTTGCATCATGGCGGTCGCGACCGGCGCCGCCTGCCCGGGCGCGGCTGCGGTCACGGCGGCTGCGACGCTGGCGGCCGCCTGGGTTACCGTCCGAATATTTCCGCCGGCGTTGTTGCCTTGGCCGTTGCCCGATGAGTTACCTTGAGCGGCCGAGGTGTCGATCGTTTGCAGAACGCTGGTTGCGATGCTGGCCGCTTGGCTGGGCGCGGAAGAGGCTGCCGCGGCGGCCATGGTGGCGGCCATTCCGGGAGCGGCTTGTGCGGATGCCGCGGCCACTTGCGAGGCCTGTCCGGGAGAGGCGGTCACCGCGGCTTCGGTGATCGCGGCGGCGGCCCCGATCGAATTCGAGGTGGTGGCCGCGCCGGTCGAAGTCACGGCCGCGACGCCTTGGCTGGCGAAGGTCGAGGCTTGCGCGGGCAGGGCTGTGCTCGCGATGGAGACGATCTGCGTCATCAGGTTGGCGGCGGAATTGGCCGGCAGATTGCCGATATTATTCTGCACCATGCTGGCGATGGTGGTGACGGCATTTTGCACCACCGTGGCAAATCCGGGATTGGCCGCTACTTCCTGGGTCAGGGGAATCGGCGGCTGCGGTTGGCCGCCCGCGGGTGTCATCGTTACATTGCCGGCCTCGATCGAATACGTGGCGCCGTTGGGCGAGGTAAACGTGACGG
>DAISJK010000099.1:0-3438 GCA_036821505.1 Opitutaceae bacterium | reverse complement strand
GTGACGGTGTCGGCCGTGGACGCGACGAAGGGGGCATCGCCGCCGACGCCGACAGTGAAGGACGTGCCCTGGGCCTTGGCCACGCCCTTAGTCGTGCGTATGCTGTAGTCGTCAATATTGCGTTTGGCCGGATCGAGGTCCGAAACGATCGTGCCTTTGCGCAAGTCAAGCAGCGCGGTCTGCTTCATCACGGCGTCGCCTGCGGTGGTCACTTCGAGCTTCTCCAGCTTGACCTCAGAATTTTCACGTATGGCGGCGACCGCTCCGGGGAAGGCCTGCAGGTAAACTTCCGAGCCGGCCGAAGTGGTGATCACGGTGCCGACCGGCAGCATGTCGCCGACGGACAGCGCCGAAGAACTTCCGGTCTGGCCGGGCATGCGCGCCTGGGCTGTGCCTGAAATGTTGAGCACCTTGGCCTGTATTGGCGCGGTCACCGACTTCGCGCCTTCAGCCGCTACCGGCAGAGGTTCGACCGTGACCGTGGAGGCATCGGTGGCCATTTGCGCCACGCCCTCCTGTTTGGCGGGGCCGCTGCGCGCCGTCGTCGCTTGCACGGTGTACTTGATGTAGGCCTGCTGGCCCGAGCTCATGGGGTAGCTGCTGGACCATGTCCCGTCGGCTTCGCGCGGCTGCACGGTGGCCCGGCCGCGGTCGAGGACGAAGTGGGTTCTCTTGTCATCCACGCCAATCGAAGCCTTTTCACCGCCGCTCGGCAGGTTGAGGATTGTGATGGCGGAATGGATGGTTTCGCACACCAGGTGCGAGCCGCTGAGGAGCTGGGGCGTGGTGATGTCTAGGTTGCCGGCGCGGAGCGTCAGGTGGGTCTGGGAATTGGAAGGTTCGATATCCAAATTGTTGTTGGGCGCGAATTCCTCCTGGGTGAACTTGTCCACCTTGAGGTCCGTCTTCTCGCTCATGACGTAGCTGCAGCCATTGGAAAAGAGGAGCGTGGCCTTGGCCCCGTCGGCCGTTTGGATATCGACCCCGTTGGCGAAACGGTGGTCGCCCTGCTTGAGATTGATCGTGCCTTCCGGCAATAGGCATCGCACGTCGCCGCTTGCGCCAACCACGGTGAACTCGCCGAGGGTCCCCGCGGCGGCGACGGATCCGGCGCCGCTCCCGCCTCCGGTCACCGAAATGCCTATCGCGTTATTGTCCGTGTCGCCGCTGCCGTTGAGCGTGTATTTGACGAAAGCCTGTTCGGACGCTTTCACCGGGCGGCCGAGGGAGACGAAGGAGCCATCCTTCCGCCGTGGCTTGATGCTGACCAGCCCGGCGATCACGGCCGCATGGGTCTGCTGCTTTTCGTCCACCTCGACGAACAGTTTTTCGCTGCCGCTCTGTGTGTTGAGGACCGAAACCTGCGCGTGCGGCGTCTCGATGATCAGGCTCGTTCCGCTCAAGAGCTGGGGCGTGCTTACGGTAAGCTGGCCGGTGATCAGGGCGATCAACGTCTGGGAGTTGGAAGGTTCGACACCCAATTGGTTGTTGGGCGCGAAAGGCTCCTGGTCGAATTTGCGCACCGTCATCTCCGTCTTTTGGTCCACAACCATTGTGGTCTGGTTGGAGAAAACCAGCACGGCAACGGATCCGGATTTGCTCCTGATTGTGGAGCCCCGAGCCAGCACGTCATCGCCCCTCTTCAGATCCCAAATGCGTCCATCGGAGAGGCATTCCACGGTGCCGGTCACATTGCCGACGTGGAAGATGCCGAACGTGCTGCCTTCAGCCAGGGCCGCCGCGGGGCAAAGGCCCGAGACGAGTCCGAAAATTGCGAGCGTGAGATAAGTTTTCATGGAGCTGGCTTCAGCTTTCTATTGGGACCCAACAGTACCGCTCCACCGAAGGGTGAGTCAAACCCCGTCCGTCTCAAATTCGGCGTATTATTACTTATGTGCTTCTCAAGGTGGGACAACCAAATTAAGGACCCGACCTGGCACATAGATCGTCTTCTCGATTGCGCGCCCCGCAAGATGGGGAGCGACTTTGGGATGCGCGAGCGCGAGCGCCAGCGCGCCTTGCTCCGAAAGTCCGGCGTTCACAAGCAGCGAGGCGCGATGCCGTCCGTTGACTTGGATGACGAGCGTGGTCTCAGCCGCTTGCAGCACAGCCGGATCGAAGCTCGGCCAGGGAGCGTTTTGGATCGAAGGCTTTTCGCCCAGCCGTTCCCACAGCTCCTCGGCAAGATGGGGCGCGAAAGGCGCGAGCAACTGCAGAAACGCAAGCGCGCGGGCGCGTGGCACCCGGTCTAGCCCTTGCATCGCGTTCAAAAGCTCCATCAAATGTGATATCGCGGTGTTGAGCCGCAGCCCGTCGATGTTGTCGCCAACCTTGCGCACGGTTTCGTGGAAGCGCCGTTCCGCTTCGGGCGGAAACGCCTCTAATTCCGGATCCAGCCTGGCGGAGGGCCCCCCGTCCTCGTCCAGGCACAAGCGCCAAACGCGATGGAGAAAACGGTGCGGGCCTTCGATGCCGCGAGGATTCCACGGCTTCATGGCTTCGAGCGGGCCGAGGAACATGAGGTAGAGCCGGAGCGTGTCGGCTCCGTGGCTGGCGACCAGAGTGTCGGGATTGACCACGTTGCCGCGGCTCTTGGACATCTTCTCGCCATCCTCGCCCAGGATGACGCCCTGATGGAATAGCCGGCGGAACGGTTCGGGGAAAGGGACCGCCCCGATATCGAACAGCACCTTGTGCCAAAAACGTGAATACAGAAGATGCAGCACCGCGTGCTCGGCGCCGCCGATATAGAGATCGGGGCCGCCCCAGTACCGCAGCGCTTTGGGAGAGGCGAGCGCGGCGGGATTGCGCGGATCGGTGAAGCGCAGGTAGTACCAGCACGAACCCGCCCACTGGGGCATCGTGTTCGTCTCGCGGCGCGCGCGCGCCCAGGAATCTCCGGCGGGCTTGGCGCCCGAAGCGGGCGCGGCGGCGCCGGTCTCAAAATTGAACCATATCTCAAGCCAGCCGGCGGCGTTCACGAGCGGGCTCTCGCCCGTCCCGCTCGGAAGGTAGGACTCGACGGCGGGCAGTTCGAGCGGGAGCGCGGCGGCGGGCAGCGGCAGCGCGCAGCGCGTCCGCCCGTTTTCCTCGAACGCGACGGGGTTTGGCGGCAGGTCCGCCGCCCGAACCGCGGCGGCGCGGCGGTAGTCGGCCTCGCTGACCCAGACGATCGGAATCGGCTCGCCCCAATAGCGCTGGCGGGAAAAGAGCCAGTCGCGGAGCTTGTAGGCGACTGTTGCGCGGCCGGCGCCCCGGGCCGCGAGCCAGTCGGCCGCTTTCTTTCTCGCGTCGATTGAGGACAAGCCGTCGAGGAAACCGGAGTTGATCATCCGGCCTTCGAGGACGACGTGAACGTCGTCGCGCGCCGATTTTCCGTCGATGACCTGGATCACGGGCAGCCCATGGTTCAGGGCAAATTCATGGTCGCGCTCGTCG
>DAISJK010000098.1:0-4471 GCA_036821505.1 Opitutaceae bacterium | reverse complement strand
AGCCGGCTGTTTAATCGCCTGGCGCGCAAGCGCATTGCCATCGTCCACGACGAGCCGGGCATCACGCGCGACGCCATTTCCGCCGAAGTGGCCGAAGGAGGCTATACCCTGGTCGATACCGGCGGCATCGGGCTCACCGGCACCGAAACGCCGGCGGCCATGATCCGCGCGACCGAACGCCAGGCGGACTTCGCGATCGAGGCGGCCTCGCTCATTCTTTTCGTGATCGACGGCCTCGAGGGAGTGACCGGACTTGACGAACGCATCGCCCAGCAACTGCGCCAGAGCCGCAAACCGGTGCTGCTGGTCGTGAACAAGGCCGACTTCGGCGAGACGAAGATCGACCTCGGAGAGGCCCACAAGCTCGGCTTCGGCGAGCCGATCCCGGCCTCCGCGGAACACGGGCTGGGAGAGGATGATCTGCGCACGGCAATCGCGGCCCGCCTCGGCCCAGCCGCTCCTTCGGAGGGATCGTCCGATCCCTCCGGGGAAGAGGCCGGCCACAAGCCCATCTGCGTCTGCTTCGTCGGCCGTCCGAATGTCGGAAAGTCGTCGCTCGCCAACCGTCTCATGAAGAGCGACCGCCTGATCGTCAGCGAAATCCCGGGCACGACGCGGGACGCGATCGAGGTGCCGTTCGATTTCGAGGGCCGCGACGGCCGGCTCTATCCTTTTCGTCTGATCGACACGGCGGGAATCAAGGCGACGGCCAAGCTGGCATCGCCAATCGAATACTTTTCCCGGCTGCGATCGCTCGATGCGATCCAGCGCGCCGACGTCATTTTTCTCGTGCTCGATGCGATGGACGGGGTCACTCAGCAGGACAAGGCGATCGCAGGGGAGGCGATCAAGGAGCAAAAGCCGATCGTGATCGTGGTGAACAAGTGGGATCTCGTTCACGACGCTTTCCGCAAAAAGGAGGGCATTCATGGCTACCTCAACGAACGCGACTACCGGGAAAAATACGAAAGCGCGGCCTTCGACCGTCTTTTTTTCACTCCGGGCGCGCCGATCGTCTTTGTTTCAGCTATGAGCGGCCGCGAGGTTGACAGGATGCTCAACGCCGCGGTCAACCTGTATCGCTCCTTGGACAAAAAACTGCCCACGGCTAAACTGAACGAGGCCCTGATTCGCCTCGCCGAACGCACCCCGCCTCCGGCGGTCGGAAACCGCCGCTTCCGCATTTACTATGCCACGCAGACCGGCAACCGGCCGTTTCGGATCAAGCTCTTCTGCAATCGCGACAAGGGGCTGAAGGAAGCGTACCGCCGCTACCTCGAGGCGGGGCTGGTCGAGACTTTCGGACTCAACGGATGCCCCATCACGTTCGACCTTGTGGGCAAGCCTCCGAGGGAAAGACTCCAAAACTCGCCATGACCGGACCGCTTCGCCTCGTTTTCCTGGGTTCCGATCCGATCGCACTGCCCCTTTTGGATTGGCTCGCGGGCGAGGGGAGCGCGACAGCCCGGGTGGCATCGGTGTTCACGCAGCCCGACCGTCCGGCCGGACGCGGGCAAAAAATCACCCCTGGAGCGATCAAAGCCTGGGCTCTGGCCCACGGCATCCCCGTTAGCCAGCCGGCGAGGCTGACGGATGACGTTCTTTCCGAATTCAGGTCGCTTGGGGCCGACACGGGCCTCGTTTTCGCCTACGGCCATATTTTCACGGAAGCGTTCATCGCAACTCCGCGCCTGGGGCTTCTCAACCTCCACGCCTCGCTTCTCCCCAAATACCGGGGAGCCTCGCCGATCCAGGCTGCGATCGCCGCCGGCGAACGCGAAACGGGTGTCTCCCTTATGCGAATCGTGCGAGAACTCGACGCCGGACCGGTCGCCGATATGGAACGAGTGACGATCGGCCCCCTAGACACCTCCGCCGAAATCGGCGACCGGCTCGCCCGCGCCTGTATCCCTCTTGTCGGGCGCGCTCTGCCCCGACTCGCCGAGGGGAGGTTGGATTTCATCGAGCAGAATTCGGCAGCCGCCACTTTTTGCCGCCGCTTGCATAAAGAAGACGGCGCCATCGATTTTAAAACCCCCGCGCCGACCCTTGCCGCGCGAATCAACGCGCTTTTCCCGTGGCCCGGCTGTTCGGTCGAGGTCGCCGGGCAGGCGATCAAGGTCGGCCGGGCGGACGCCATTGAAGGCGCTGGCTCGCAGCCGCCCGGAGTCGTTCTGGGCGCCGACGGCACAGGCATCTTGGTGGCAGCCGCGAAGGGCATCCTGCGGCTGCGCGAGCTTCAGCGGCAAGGCGGACGGATGCTGCCGGCGGCCGACTTCCTGCGCGGATTTCCGATCCCAGCAGGAACCGTGCTGGCCTCGCGGGAAATGACCCGGCTCTAACAAACCCCCTTGTTTTCATGGTTTCTTTTAGCAATCTCTTGCGCATGCCGATCCCGCGCTGGGTGCCGCTTTTTTTCGCCTCGACTGCGACGGCGTTCGCGCAAGGGGATCCCGGCCAGACCGACGTGGCCAACCTGCAGGAGGACGTGCGCGGATTGATTCAGCGCGTGAACGATCTTGGATTGCGGGTGGAGCAGCTCGAACACGAAAACAGCCAGCTTCACCAGCAGACCGAGGACGCGGGGAAAAATTACGCGACGCTTGCCCAGTTGAACGAGGCATCGACAGAATTGACGCGGACCCTGGAGGCGGCGATCGCGACGTCCAAAGATGAAACGCTGCAACAGGTGGCGGCCCAGATGGAAAAATTGGCCGAGCAGACGAACGCCGCGCTCGATTCGCTCGCGAAGGGGCAGGGAGGGCGCGTTTCGACACCGTGCGCCGTCGTCGCCACATCATCCTCGGGAAGCTATCCCAAGGAAGGCGTCAGCTACACGGTGCAAAAAGGCGACACGCTGGCGCTGATCTCCAAGAAGACGGGGGCACGGTTGACCGACATCGTGGAAGCAAACAAGATCGCCGATCCGTCCCGGATTCAAATTGGCCAGACTCTGTTCATCCCGGGAGGAAAATAATCCCAACATGCCCGCCCCTCAAAAATCACGGCTCGGCCGGGGACTCGGCGCTTTGATCGCCGCCGCCAAACCCGCCGCCCCGGCGGCGCCCTCGATTCCGGCGGCCGCGCCCTCGCAGGGCATCTCCGGATATCAGGAGGTCATCGTCGGATTGATCGATCCTAGTCCCTACCAGGCCCGCCGCGAAATTCCGATCGAAGCCCTGACCGAATTGGCCGACAGCATTCGCAGCGAGGGCCTGCTTCAGCCGATCGTCGTGCGCCGCAACGGCGAGCGCTTCCAGCTCATTGCGGGCGAGCGGCGATGGCGGGCTTTTAAGCACTTGGGGCTCGGGGCGATTCCCGCCCGCATCGTCGATGCGGGCAACGCCTCGTCCGCCGCCCTGAGCCTGATCGAGAATCTTCAGCGGGAAAACCTGAACGCGGTCGAGGAGGCGTATGGATTCGCCAGCTTGATACGGGATTTTGACCTCACCCAGGAGAGCGCGGGCGAACGGGTGGGAAAGAGCAGGGCATCCGTGGCCAACTCATTGAGGCTCCTCTCGCTGGATGGGGAAATCCAAGGCTTCTTGTCTAAAAACTTGCTCAGCACCGGACACGCCAAGGCTCTCCTCGGCGTGGAGGATGCCGCGCAGCGGTCGGTGCTGGCCCGCCGCATCATCGCGGACGGTCTTAGCGTGCGCGACTCCGAGAAGCTCGCCCAGTCCTCCAAATCGGCGGCTGGCCGGCCTCGTGGGACGCGTCGCAAGAGCCTGCCGGCTCAAGACGCCGCGGCCGTCGCCGGCATCCAGCAGAAACTCACATCGCATTTGGGCGCCCGCGTCGCGGTGCTTCACACCCCGCGCCGAGGCCGGATCGTCATCGAATATCGGGGCAACGAGGACCTTCAGCGGATTCTGGCAAAACTAGGCCTACCCGAGACCTAGGTACTGCCAGTAAGTGATGGGATCATTTTGGGCCGTTATCGGCCAAAATTTGCATGGCCACGGCCTTTGCGACCTTGCGGCCGCCGGACGCCATAAAATGACCGCCGTCCCAGAAATCATCCGAGCTGAAATCGGTGGGTTTTAATTGCACGACATTGTAGCCCGCGCTTTTGTACGCCCGTTCGCCTTGGAGATAGATTGTTTCCAGACGTTTCCAATCATCATCGGAGAAGGTTTGCATGAAATAGGGGTTGGCACGAACGAACACGATATAGCATCTCGACCGCAAATGGGCTGGAAACATTTTCGCGGCCTCATCTGCCACCGGCGCAAAAGCGCCCTCAATAGGCTTCCACGCGCCATCGGCTCCCCGGACGAACCCAACGGTCGCAAAGCCGCGGTTTCCATCCTCGTATCTCTTGGCGTAGTCCCGGTTGCTTCGGAAATCTAGTTGCTCCTGTCGATGATTGGAGTCGACCGCGTCCGAATAGTCGCGACGAGCGAGGAATGGCGAATGCTGCGCATTGTCGCCCCAAACGGTGAAGAAATATTTGTATCCGACATAATTC
>DAISJK010000097.1:0-4486 GCA_036821505.1 Opitutaceae bacterium | reverse complement strand
CGGTCACCTCGCCTTTCTTGAGGGCGAAAACCTGGTCGGTGAATGTCGCGTTCATGTTCGTGCGCGTCATCCAACTCCAGTCGCTGCCGCGGCTGTGATGCAGATCTTCGCTGACCTCCCTCGCGATGTCCTCGAATCTTTCGCCGTCGCGCAACCGCGCCAGGACAAGCCGGCCTTTGGACATGAGGGAGTCGTCGGTGTCGCCCTCGTGGCGGGAGAATTGGATCATGCGCACATGGACCGCGTCCTCCTGATAGAACTGATCCTTGTTCTCTTTGTAATACTGCTCGATGCGCACGGGGCTGACCACGGTCTGCGACTTGCGCTGCTGTTGCGTCATGTACGTGTAAATGATGTCCTCTTCGACTTCCTTGCGGTAATCCTTCATCGTCTCGCCCTTGCTGCGAAGGTAGGCTAGGAATTTGGAGCGGTCGTCGTCGAACTTCTGGTTCAGCTCGTCCGCGATGTAGTCGTCAATGTAGCTTGCCGGGATCTGCCGCTCCTCCTTGTCGTCATCGCTCTTCTTCTTGTGAAACTCCTTAACGATCAGGGCGCGGTCGATGAGCTCCTGGATGATATTGTCCTCCTGCTCCTCGACTTTTTGGTCGAACTCTTGCTGGCTATGGGAGTCGCGTTGGAACTGGGGGATGTAGGGCGCTATCTCGCGCTGGACGTCGTCCACTGTGATGACCTTGTCCTCAGCTATGGCAATGATGCCGTCGGCATAGCGCAGATTGAGTTCATTCGACACAGCCTGGTTGGACATCGTCTGCTGAGCCAAGGCCACGCCACTGGCGGCGGCGAAGGCGAGGAACGATGCAAAAGGGTGTCGAAGCGTCATGAATCCGGCAGGTTTTTTAAAAAATCGATGATCTCGCGCAACCGTAGGAGAGGCCGGCGGGCGGTCAATCGTGGAAACCGGGCTCCGAGCATCACCCAGTCGTCGCGACGGCCACTGCTGCGCAGGCATTTGAGCCGGCTGCCTTCAGTTTCGACGAAAATCAGGCCCTTTTGTTCCGCGCGCAGGCGGATTTCGGTCGTGAGGAGGAGCGCGCGCACCTCCTGCCCAATGTCTCCATACCGGTCTTTCCAGTCGGATTCGATCTGCCGCAGCGCGGGAAGCCCGGAAGCCAGCGCCAGCCGGCGGTAGGCGTCGATCCGCAGCCGGGTCTCGGCGATGTAGGCGGAGGGCAAACGGGCTTGGATGAATGGGATCGGGGCGTCGGCCTCCTCCTCGGCGTGCTTCAGGGCGGTGTAGCCGTCTTCGTGCCGGCCGCGGAGGGGTGATGTGGAGGGCTCGCCTTCGCCTGTGAGCACGAAATCGAGCTTCACCGTGCAGCGCACGGCGGAGGCGCGGCTGTCTCCCTTCAAGCGCGCGACCGACTGGCGCAGGAGCTGGCAGTACAGCTCGAAGCCCACCCCGGCCACGTGGCCGCTCTGCTCGGCTCCAAGCAAGTTGCCGGCACCGCGCAATTCAAGATCGCGCATGGCGATGCGAAAGCCCGCCCCGGGCTGGTTGTGCTGGCGCAGCGCGCCCAGGCGTCTGCTCGCAAGGTCGAGCAGGCGAGTGTGACGGTGTAAAAGGAGGTAGGCATAAGCCTGGTATTTGAACCGGCCGACGCGGCCGCGGAGCTGGTAGAGCTGGGCGAGGCCGAATCGATCCGCGCCCTCAATGATGATCGTGTTGCAGTTGGGGAGGTCCAGCCCGCTCTCGATGATCGTGGTGCAAACCAGCACCGGATATTTTCCCGCAACAAAATCGGTCATGATCTGCTCAAGCTGGCCCGAATCCATCTGGCCGTGGCCCACCTCAATCTTGAGATCGGGCAAAAGCTCCCGCAGGCGTTTGGCCACCCCTTCGATCGTCGCGACTCGGTTGTGGAGGTAGAAGACTTGCCCGCCGCGCCGCACTTCGTGTCCGATGGCCTCGACCACGATTTTTTCGTCATAGGTGCGGACGACAGTCTGAATGGGATGCCGGTGGGCCGGGGCCGTCTCGATCACGCTCAGGTCGCGAGCCCCCGTCAGCGCGAGGTAAAGGGTGCGGGGAATCGGGGTCGCGCTCAGGGAAAGGATGTCAACGGTCTCGCGCATCCTCTTGAACACTTCCTTGTGGCGGACGCCGAAGCGTTGTTCCTCGTCGACCACGACCAGCCCAAGTTCGCGGAACGCGACGTCGTTCTGCAGGACTCTGTGGGTGCCGATCAGGATGTCCACCTGGCCGGCCTTGACCGCGGATAGAATCTTCTGCTGCTCGGCGCGCGAGCGAAAGCGGCTGAGCATTTCCACAGCGATGGGATAGCCGGCCATGCGTTCGCGAAAGGTGTTGAGGTGCTGCTGGGCGAGCACGGTCGTCGGGACGAGCACCGCCACCTGGCGCCCGCCTTGCACCGCTTTGAACGCGGCCCGGATTGCAACCTCAGTTTTGCCGAAGCCCACGTCGCCGCATATCAGCCGGTCCATCGGACGAGCGCGCTCCATGTCAGCCTTGGTTTCGACGATCGCGCGGAGCTGATCGGGCGTCTCGGTGAAGGGAAAGGAGGCTTCGAATTCCTTCTGCCAGTCCGAGTCGCCGGCGAATGCGAATCCCGGGCGGGCCTCGCGCCGGGCCTGGATTTGCAGCAGCTCGGCCGCGAAATCGAGCGTGGCGTGTTCGGCGGCCTGCCGCACCTTTTCCCAGCGGCCGGAGCCGATCCGGCCGAGCTGGGGCTTGGTTTTGCTCAAGCCGACGTAGCGGCTGATGAGGTGCGATTCGGCCAGCGGAACCCGCAGCGTCACCTGGTCGTCGAATTCGAGCGAGATGACTTCCATGAGGCCCTGAGCGGATTCGATCTTGGAGAGTCCGCGGTAGTGGGCGATTCCGTGCTGGAGGTGGACGACGTAGTCGCCCTCGGCCAGCTCGGAAAAGTCTAGCAATTGATCAATCTGTCCGGAGGTAGTGACGGCGCGACCTCCCGCGCCCGGACGACGCGGGCGCTGCCGTCCGAAAACTTCAGTTTCGGTGACGACCACGAGTCCACGCGCCTTCGCAGGCAGATCGAGAGCCGCGGCGATCAGGGGACGCGTCGACCAGGCCATCCGGAAACCCTCGGCGAGGTGACCGCGGAAAAAGCGGGGTTTGAGCCGTTTGAGCGACGGATCCTCCGCCAGGATTTCACGCATGCGCTGCTCTTCGCCTTCCTTGGCGGCCACGAAGACCAGCGCGAAATCGTCGTCTTGCCACGCCGCCACTTGCCGAAGGAATTCCCGCCTGGCATCCGCCTCGGCCTGCAGCCGCTCATACGCGGCCATCGCGTCGGCGGAATAGCGCCGGTAGCTTGCCAGGCTCTCGGTGCCCCATGTCTGCTCCGCGGCGCCGGCGTCGAAAAAAGCGCCGGCTTCGTCGAGCGCGCTTATCCCGCACACCACCGCGCACGACTGAAGCAGCGCGGCAAGGCCGTCGGGGCCGTCTTCCGCCGCGAGATCGAACGACTCCGTCAAGCTGGCTGGCTCGATCAGCGCGAGGCCGGCGCCTTTCGGAAGGTAATCGGCAATGCCGGTTCGGGCAGGATCCAGGGGCACCCGTGGCGATGCGCACAAGGTGATGCGCTCGACGCCGGCCGTCGAACGCTGTGTCACGGGATCGAACGCCCGGATGTCCTCGATTTCATCGCCGAAGAAATCCAATCGATAAGGCTCGGCGGCGGTCACGGGGTAGATGTCGATGATCCCCCCGCGCACCGCGTATTGGCCCGGCGCTTCGCAGACCGCCTCGGAATCGTAATCCAGTTTTTGCAGCTCCTCGAGCAGTGCGGCGAAGGGCTGGCGCTGGCCGCGCGAGAGAACGATTTCGCGCTCGGCGAACTTTTCCAGCGCGGGCACGGGCTGGAGCAGGGCCGCCGGGAACGTGACAATCAGAAGCGAGGAGGTGGCCGGCGCCACCCGAGCGCCGTGCAGGCGCGACAGCACGGTCAGGCGGTCGCTCGCCGCGGCGAAGGCTTCGCGAAGATCTCGGGTGTCCGGCGCGGATTCTGGAAAGACCAGGATTTCGCGCCCTTCGGGCAAAAAGAAAGCGATGTCCTCGGCCAGTTGTTCGGCCGCGCGCAAATCCTCAGCCACGACCAGCCACACGGGCGCGGGGCGCGATCGCGCCAGTTCGGCCACGATCACGGCTCGAGCGGGAGGACAGACGCCGGTATGCTTGCTGCGGACGGCGGCCGCGGCGGCTAGAACGGGCATTTCACGATCGGCCCCAATCGGCCAATGCGGCGCGGGCGGCCGCTTCTTCGGCCTGCTTTTTTGACGTGCCAGAGCCGCTTCCGAGGGGCCGGTCGCGAAGGAAAACGGCGACCTGGTATTTCCGCGCATGGTCCGCTCCGTCGATGCCCAAAACTTCGTAGCGCAGGGCCTCATTGCCATGTTCCGGCTGCACCAATTCCTGCAACCTCCCTTTTGGGTTTTCCGCCTCTTCGCCGAGCAGGAGCCTGGCGGGCAAATCACCGTAGAT
>DAISJK010000096.1:0-4552 GCA_036821505.1 Opitutaceae bacterium | reverse complement strand
ATCCTGGCCCGCGGCTCGGTCGTGGCCCGGGACGAGAAAGGCCAGCCTCTTCGCTTCTCCGGAACCCATCTGGACCTCACTGATCGGAAGCAGATCGAGGCGGAAAAAAACCGCCTGCTTGAGATCATCGAGGCCGCGCCGGACTTCATCAGCACGCTCGATCTTAACCGCAGGGTGATTTACGCCAACCCCGCGCTGCTGCGGTTGCGCGGCCTGCCCGATCTCGCGACAGCCCGCGGCCGGTCGATGGCCGAGTTTCGGCCGCCCGCGACCGCCCAGAAGATGCTCGATGTCTCCATCGCCGCCGCTTTGGAAAAAGGCGTCTGGATCGGCGAAGCCACCCTGCTCGACCAGCAGGGGCGCGAAGTGCCGGTATCGGAAGTCATCCTGGTGCAACGCGACGATGTGGGCCGGCCTGCCTTCTTTTCCTCGATCGCGCGCGATATTTCCGCGCAGCGCAAGGCGGAGGTCGAACGCCTGGCCACCGAGCGCAAGATGCTGGATGCGCAAAAGCTCGAAAGCCTGGGCGTGCTTTCCGGCGGCATCGCCCACGATTTCAACAATCTGCTCACCATTATGCTCGGCAACGCCAGCCTGGCCCGGCTGGGTCTGGCGGAGGGATCGCCGGCCGTGGGCCGCCTGGAACAGATCGAGGCGGCCGCCATGCGCGCGGCCGACCTGTGCAAAAAACTGCTGGCCTATTCGGGCAGGACCCAATTTTCCACCGAACTGGTGGACCTGAGCGCCCTGGTGGAGGATACGAGCCAGCTGCTGAAGGTTTCGATCAGCAAGAAATGCGTCCTAAAGTTCGATCTGACGCGCGAGCTGCCCGCGGTCCGTGCCGAGGCCACCCAGCTCCGTCAGATCATGATCAACCTCGTGATCAACGCTTCCGACGCCATCGGTGAGCGCAGCGGGACCATTCGCGTCGCGACCGGGGTGATGCGCGCCGACGCTGCGTACCTCGCGGGCGCCACTCCCGCGCTGGACCTTACGCCGGGCGACTATGTCTGGATCGAGGTGTCGGACAATGGCTCCGGCATGACTCAGGAGGTCAGGGCGCGCATCTTCGAACCCTTCTTCACGACCAAGTTCACCGGCCGCGGGCTCGGCCTCGCCGCCGTGCTCGGCATCGTCCGCGGCCACCGCGGCGCCCTGAAGGTCACCAGCGAGCCGGGACGGGGCAGCTCCTTCAAGCTGCTGTTTCCGGCCGCCGAAGGGAAGCCCGAGCCCGCGACCGATGTCCGCGACACCCAAGCCGGAGCGCAGATTACGGGCACGGTGTTGGTGATCGACGACGAAGAACCCGTCAGGACGGCGGCGGCGCGCATCCTGGAGAGCCATGGCTTCCAGACGGTGATGGCCGCCGACGGCCGGGAGGCCGTGCGGGTTTTCGGCCGGCGCCCGGCCGATTTCAAGGCCGTGCTGCTCGACCTGACGATGCCGGACATGGATGGCGAAGAGACGTTCTACGAGCTGCGCAAGCTGCGGGGCGACATTCCCGTCGTGCTTATGAGCGGATTCAGCGAGAATGACTCGTTGGACCGGTTTGCCGGAGGCACGCTCGCCGGCTTCATCGCCAAGCCGTTCGATCGCGACACGCTCGCAGCCAAGCTGCGCGCGGTGGTCGGCGGTTGATTCGCCGTCTCGGAAGCGATGATCCGTTTACTTTTCGCTCGCCCGATCAGGGTGAACGTGAAACTTGGTTGGGTTTTCCCGAATGAATTTCTTCCGGCGAGCTGAGCTGACACCCGAGGCCGATGCCCTTCTTGGGCGCTATGATCAGGAGATCCATCGCATGCTGGGGCCCGGCTACCCCCATCCGGTGCGCATGCGCGACTGGGAGCTTTGCCGGGTGCTTCGAGCCGCCGAAAGCCTGGCGCCCGACACGCGGATTCTCGAGACGGGCTCTTTCAACACCTACCTCGGGCTCTTCCTTTCACAGAGACACCCGCACGTCACGGTTTCGGATCTCCTCGGGGCGCGCGCCTGGAAAAGCACGCTGCGGACCCTGGGGCTGGCGCCGACCAAGAAAACCGAAGCCGGATATC
The DNA here is from genome assembly GCA_036821505.1 of Opitutaceae bacterium. Taxonomy (GTDB): domain Bacteria; phylum Verrucomicrobiota; class Verrucomicrobiia; order Opitutales; family Opitutaceae; genus Palsa-1447. The sequence goes on along the minus strand of DAISJK010000096.1, from coordinate 2,501 downwards.
TGACCTGGTATCGGGCCATGCGCCGCCATGGCCTGCGCGTGCTCGACATCGACCTTGAACAGGTTCGTCTCCCCGACGGTTCTTTCGATTGCGTCATCGCGCTGTCCGTCATCGAGCACGTTCCCCACGTGGAGCGGGCTCTGGCCGAGATGCATCGCGTGCTCGCCCCCGGAGGCCGGCTGCTCATCACCACCGACTGTTCGCCGGAACCCAAACCCATGGCCGGGGGCGTGCGCTATTTCGGCGAAGCCGAATTGAAGCGCCTTTTTTCGCCGTACACGGTCACTTCGCCGGTCAATCGGCCCGACTTCGCGCGCGAAAACTGGTGCTACGGCCGCGAGACACCCGTGGTCACGGCGTTCATCGAGATCACCAAGCCCCGCTCTTAGGCCGGCGGCGGGAAGGGATTGCGATGGAGCTCGGCCTGCGCGACTTGGTTGGCGAGCGCCACCAGCTCATCGATCAGCAGCGTGGGATCCTCGTTGAAGCGGAGCTTGAGCAGGTTCTCCTTGAGCCCCGCATGGGCGCCCGGGTCCTGCATCCACCGGTCTATCAGGTTGGCGAAATCCACCGCGTCCTCGATCTTCTCGGCGGCCGCGCCGTTGCGGAAGAATTTCACCGTGAGCTCCTCCTGCGGCATGATTCCGCCGAAGGCATTGAAGACGACGGGGCAGCCAAAATGAAGCGCCTCGGCGCAGGTGGTGGTGCCGGGACGGGTGACGATGGCGTCGCTCGCCTGCATGAGCAGCCGGACGATGTCGGAATAGCCCTGGAGGAAGCAGTTGAACTCCGGGTGGGTGTCCCGCCAATGGACGAGATCGTTGTAAGTCTGCTTGTTGCGACCGCAGATGACGATGGCCTGGCAGCGGTCGGCGTGGCGTAGCAAGGTTGGCAGGAGGTCGAAATGGTTGTTGGCTCCGTTGCCGCCGGTGGCGAGGAAGACGGTGAAGAGATCGGGGCGCAGGCCGAGGCGCTTCTCGCGGAAGGCTGCGCGGTCCTTCACCACTTCGAGCACGGTCTGCGGCAGCATGAGGTTGCCACGGACGGTGGCACGCTCGGGCGGAATTCCCTTCTTCAGCGCGTAATCGCGGGCCGTGGGCGTGCGGGAGATATAAAGGTCCGTGCTCGGCTCGATCCAGTTGCGCGAATAGCCCCATCCGCCGGAGAACTCGCCGCAGTAAATGGCGCACTTGACGCGGTCGGCCCCCAGGGTCTCGCGCGCGAGCGGAAAATAGCCGCGGTTGAGGCAATCGTGCACGCTCAGGATCAGGTGCGGCCGGTACTCGCTCAGCACGTGCACGTAGTAGCTCCGACCGAAGGCTCGGCTGACGGTGCGCTGGTTGACCAGGCTGAGCAGTTCGACGAAGGCATAGAAGGCGTTGTGCACAATGGGCGCCCGCTTCTGGATATAATTGTAAAAATTGACCCCGATGCGGTTGAGGACCGACGACTTCTCGAGCATCTGCTCGATCCGCACGTCGACATCATGGCGGTAAAGCTGGAAGCACCACTCGGCGAACGCCTCGGCTCGGGCGTCATGGCCGGCACCGGTGCTCGATGTCAGGACGAGGATGCGGATTTGCGACACGGCCGGACGTCAGCGGACGGAAAAATAGCGGGCGGTGGCGGAACGCACCCAGGCGGCCGGCACCAGGCGCGCCAGCAAGGGAGCGAGCCGCGCTTGGAAGAACGAGCCCGAGCGCACCGTCCCGCTGCGGCGCCTCCGCAGGGCCCGCCGCAAATCCGTCGCCGCCCGCTCCGGCAGCGGCGCGGCGCGCAGACAGGCTTCTATTCGATTCCAAATCGGCGCAAGCCGCGGATCGACGCCGGTCCCGGCGGGGGCAAAAGTCTCGCCGATCGATTGCATGGCTTGGTTGAAGGCGGTGCGGTAGTCTCCCGGACGAAAGTCGATCACCCTGACATTCGTGCCGCGTGATTCAAAGACCAAACTTTCGCTGCATGCCGAGAGGCCGGCCTTGGCCAGATTGTAGCAGCTCATGAAGGGAATGGGGAATTCCGCGGCAAGCGACGAGACGTTGACCAGGCAGCCGCGGTTTCGCTCGCGCATCCGGCGGTAAGCCGCGTGAGCCAGCCGGACATTCCCGCCGAGCGTCACCGCGATCTGGGCCTCCCAGACTTCCCAAGGCACGGTCGAAAATTCGCCGAACACGCCGTAGCCCGCGTTGTTGACGACCAGATCGAAAGCGCCGCCGGCCCGCTGGGCGGCCTCGGCGAAAGCGCTAACGGCCGCCGCCGGCTGGGCGAGGTCGAGCGCAACGGGGAAAAAATGGTTTGGCCGCGATGCGGCGAGCTCGCCCAGCCGCGCGGCGTCGCGCGCCGTTCCCCAGACCCGGACGCCCTCGGCCAGAAGCATTTCCGTAAAGGCGCGCCCCAGTCCCGAACTGGCCCCAGTGACAAAAGCCGTGGGATAAAGCTCTGAGAGGGCGGGCACTAGCGGTTCCTTTTGAGCAGCACCGCCACGTTGGCCCCGCCAAATCCGC
>DAISJK010000095.1:0-4580 GCA_036821505.1 Opitutaceae bacterium | reverse complement strand
GGACAACGCGCTCCACCCACGGTCTATTTCCAATCAAACTGACTCACCACCCCTTTTATCGAATGGTGGACAAACGAGCCCTTTGCGACTGCATCGTCGCCAGGCTGGAAGCCGAGCTGGCGCTTCAAACCGAGGCAGCCCATTCCTCCCGGGCGGAGGCGACGGATGAGGAGACCCGTGCGGAAGGAAAGTATGACATGCGCGGACAGAGCGCGGCCTATCTGGCCCAGGGCCAAGCAAAACTCGCTTCTGAAATAGCCGGAGCCATCGCCGCCTATCGGGCGCTGCCGATTCGCCTTCTGGGCGCGGGCGAGTCCATTGCGGCGGGCGCGCTGGCCACGCTTGAATCCGGGGGCGCGCGCACCGTGTATTTCATCGGCCCCGCCCGGGGCGGAATGGAGGTGGAGATCAGCGGCGTCCCGGTCGTCGTGATCACCGCCGCCTCCACCCTGGGGCGAAGCCTCCTCGGAAAACGTGTCGGCGACCGCATCGCGCCCCCCAGCCGCACCCAAGCCGCGGCCTCAGTCGTCGTTGCAGTGGAATGAACCAGCGCGTTGGGGACAACGCGCTCCACCCACGGTCACGGAATCTTCAATACCATGCCGGGCTTCAGGGCTTTGCTGCCCGAAAGGACGCCTCGGTTGGCGTCCATGATCGCCTGGATCTTCGCGTGGCTCGCGGAACCGTACATCTTTTTACTGATGGCGTAGAGCGTTTCGCCCGCGAGCACCGTGTGGGTCCTGGCGGCCACGACGGGTCTGTCCGGCGTGGGCTCCTGCTGGGGCAGAGCCACTGTTTCGGGCACGAGATCGGCGGGAGGGGTCGTGTCTTGCACGGACGCGACCATGGGCGGGGGTGGAGCGAAGAATGAATTGGAGCCGGCCGATCCGCCCTCCCCTGCGGCGCGCGGCGGAGCCGGCGTTCCGGACCGGAGCGCGGCCAGCTCGGCCTTCAAATCCTCGTTCTCGCGCTGCAAACTGTTCACCTGCTCCGCAAGTTCCCCCTGCAGCGCGGGCGGGTTGTCCAGCGGCTGCCCGGGCAGGGTGCGCGCAAACTCGCGTTTGGCGGTGTCGATCATTCCCCGCACCAGCTGGCTTTGGGGCGAATTGGGCTCCAATTCGAGGTATTTGCGAAAGTGGTAAATTGCCGCGATCGGATCCTTGACGTGGTTGAGGTAGATCAGGCCGACCTCAAGGTGGGATTCCGGAGCCCGCTCCTCGCCCCGCCGGGCGATGACCTTGAGGTAGGCGGCCAAGGCTTCGTCATAGCGGTCCTCCTTTTTGAACTGTAAACCCTCGCGATAAGCGGGCTCGTCGTTCTCGGCCGAAAGCGAGGGGTTGTCGTTTCCGCAGCCGGACGCGGCCAACAGCGCGACGGCGGCAATTGGAATTATTGTGAAGCGAAAGAGGGCGCGCATGCAGGCAAAAGGGATTGAATGAACGACGCCGAAAGGATAGCGTCTACTCAAACCAGAAATCGCGCAAACTCTCCTTAATGGCAGTCCAATCCAAATCCGCCCTTGGCCGCGCCCGGGCTTGCATCCGGATCGAAATCGAGGCCTTGGCGGAAACAGCCAAGGGTCTGGGCCCCGACTTCGTCGCCACGGCCCGGGCGGTAGAGGCCGCCGCCGCCGGAGGAGGCAAGCTGATCTTCAGCGGCGTGGGCAAATCGGCGCACATCGCACAAAAGATCGCCGCGACCTTCAATAGCACGGGCGTCTCGTCATGCTTTCTCGACTCGACCCAGGCGCTGCACGGGGACCTTGGGCTGTGCGACGAGGGCGATCTCGCCATTCTCCTCAGCAATAGTGGGCAATCGGAGGAATTGCTGCGGCTGGTGCCGCTGCTCAAGCGCTTTGGGCTTCGCGTCGTCGCATTCACCGCCCATGCCGACTCCGATCTGGCCAGGAGCGCGGACTACCGGCTGCTCTACCGCGTGCCGCGCGAGGCCTGCCCGCTCAAGCTCGCCCCCACGGCCAGCACCACGGCGGCGCTCGCGCTGGGCGACGCCCTTGCCATGGTGATTTTGGAAGCCCGCGGCCTCACCCGGGACGATTTTGCCAAGTACCACCCCGCCGGCAACCTCGGCCGCGTGCTCCTGCTGCGCGTGAAGGACATCATGCGCACCGGCAAGCGCTGGGCCGTGGCGCCGGACACCATTTCCATTCAGGAGGCCATTCTCGCCATGACCCGGGCGAAAAGCGGCTCCATCACGCTGGTGGCGCGGCGGGGAGGCCGCCTGACGGGCATTCTGACCGATGGCGACTTCCGTCGCAGCGCCCTGACCGGGCCAGACTTCCTGAAAAAACCCGTGTCCGCATTTATGACCCGGAGGCCCAAGTCGATTTCCGAGGACGCGCTTGGCGTCGATGCCTTGCGGATCTTCGAAGCGCACAGGATCGACGACCTCATCGCGGTCGACGCCCGCGGCCGGCCGGTGGGAATCGTAGACGGTCAGGATTTGCCCAAGTTCAAGATCGTATAAGTCACAGCATTGGCTCAATCTGATCGAAGAAGGTGATCCGGGTTCGCAGCTGGCCAAACCCAATCCAGCCGCAGAACCGGCCGCACTTCACCCCGGCGCTTTGCGCCACCCCTCAAAGAGGGGGTGCGTCCAAGATGCGGCTGATGAGGCCAGCTCACGCTCCCCCGGATCACCTTCTTCGATCAGATTGAGCCAATGCCTGAGTCACTCTTCCGGCAGAGGTTGACCCTTTGTCTCGGGCAGGAATGGAATCACCGCGATTCCCACCAGAAGAACCAGGCTCATCCACAGTCCGGCCGTGCGGAACCCCTCGATGTCGCCTCCGAGCCGGCGGGTGATTCTACCGAGCGTGAAAGGCGCGGTGGCCGCGGCCAATCGGCCGAAATTGTAGCAGAAGCTCGTGCCCGTGCTGCGCAGGCTCGTCGGGAAAAGCTCCGGCAAATAAATAGCATAGACGGCGAAGACGCCGTATTGCCCGAAGCCCATGATCGGGAGCATCCAGAAGATTTGGTCGAATTGCCGCAGAGATTTAAACACGAGCACCGTGGACAGGAAGGATAGCGCGAGCCCGAGCGCGAGCGCGGGCCGGCGGCCCTTGGTTTGGGCGAACCTGGCCAGCGCGATCATACCGCAGAACGCGCCGATATTTTGCATGAGCAGCCCAAGCGCACGCCAGGTGGCCAGTTTGCCCGCAAGTTCGTTCGCCGCCAGATGCGCGCCCGCATAATGCGCGACGACGATCGATCCGACGATCGCCGGGTGGAAATTGCCAAGGCCCCAGAGCCCGATGATGCCCGAGCAGCAGAAAATGAGGCCAAACCAGGCATGCCGGGACCATGTCGGATGCCGGAGCAGCTTGCTGTAAGAGCCGAATTTGACGCCCTTTTCGATCCCTTCGGTCCGCGCCTGAACCCAGCGCGCCGGCTCCTTGAGCCGCATAAGGGCAAAAGCGCAGACCAAGGCGGGCAGCGAACCGACGAGAAACATCGACTGCCAGGCCCTGAGCCCAAAAGGCAGAAGACGATGGGCGGCCGCGGCGCCGATACCCATGCCGATCATGCCGCCCACGATGTTGCCCCAGGTCGACAACGACTGCAAAAGTCCGAGGGCGGGAGCGCGCGCAGTGTCGGCGACCGTGTCGGCCACGAGCGCCACCGCCAGGCCGAAAATGCCGCCCACTCCCAGCCCGGTGAAGAAAAGGCTGGCGCAAAAGCCGGCATAGCCGGCCGTGAACGCGCTCAGGCCGGTGCCAACGGAGTACAGAAAAACCGAGACCGTGAGCATGCGGGCTCGGCCGTGGCGGTCGCCGAGCGCGCCGAAGATGAAACCCCCGATCGCCCAGCCGATAAGAAAAACGGAAGTGGTGTACGAGGCGTATTCCGTCGCCCGGGTCTTGTCGGTCAGCAGATCCGCCATCGCCCCGTCCCGTGAAAGATTGAACGCCTGTTGGCACAGGCAATCGAAGAGCCAGGCCAGCGAGGCCAGGGCAAAGACCTGCCAGTGATCCCGGGTAAGCGACCGCCACCAGGGTTGAGTTTTGACGGGCATGAGGGTCGTCACAGGGATAGCCGCACCGGAACTCCGCGCTCGGCCGAGGCATAGATCCCTTGGATCAACGCGACGGCATTGGCCGCCTCGCGCCCCTCGATCGCAAGCGGCCGGTTGCTCCGCAGAGCGTCAATCGTGTCTCGAAATTGCCGACGATGCCCCTCGATGCTGATCTGATTCGGCGCCCCCGATCCTGAGCGCATGCGCTCATCGGCCTTGGCCGCGCGAATGGCTTCGTCTCCCGGTTCCGCCGCCCTGAATTCCCAATGGACGATCTGATCGTCCTCCATGACGGCCGAGCCGTCGGCGCCGCAGATTTCGATGCGGCGCTTGAGGCCCGGATAGAGGGCGGTGCTCGCCTCGATCGCGCCGAGGCCGCCCCCGGGAAAACGCAGCGAAGCGCTGACCGTGTCCTCGACCTCGATCGCCTCGTGCACCCGGCGGGTGGTCCAGCCAAAAACATCCTCCGGCATGCCGGAGAACCACTGGAGGAGGTCAACCGCATGAATAGCTTGATTGATAAGCGCGCCGCCGCCGTCGAGGGCAAG
>DAISJK010000094.1:0-4594 GCA_036821505.1 Opitutaceae bacterium | reverse complement strand
CATCGAAACGCCGGTCGGCTCTGGCCGGATGCTCAACCTGCGCGATGCCGCGCGAGAGATTGCACACCGACTCGGCGGCATCTTTTTAGCCGACGATCAGGGTCGCCGTCCTGTGCACGGGCAGTGTCCACTCTACGTCAACGATCCTCATTTCCGCGAACTGGTGCTGTTCTATGAGTATTTCCATGGGGACAACGGTCGTGGTGTGGGCGCCAGCCATCAAACCGGATGGACTGCCCTAGTCGTCCGTTTTCTCGGGGATCAGGCTCACCGTCGCGATAGAGGCAGTTCTCTATAAGTCATAAGTTGTTTATCTATAATTATTTAATATTTGACTTGAAATTTGGCAAGAACTGGATGTCCTATCCTTCGAACACGCTCGATCTCGGGCGGCCGAGAAAGAGCGTCTAAAGAGTCGCCTCAAGCGGCTAGAAAGGACGACGTCCCATGACCATCGCCCTAACTATCGCCTGGGTCGCAGTGGTGGCGATATGGTTCGCCGCCGTCCGCGAGTACCGGGTCGACTGAAGTAAGAAAACAACGCCGCCCCGGGGGAAACCCCGGGGCGGTTCTTTTTTCGCCCGATCAAACCCGTGTCAGCGGGCGAATATCTCCTCGGGCTTAAAGAACCGCGCGATTTCGATCTTTGCGTTGTCCCCGCTGTCGGAGGCGTGCACGACGTTCTTCATCATTTCCGTCCCAAAATCGCCGCGGATCGTGCCTTTGGCGGCCTTGCGCGAATCGGTGGGTCCCAGCAAATCGCGCACCTTTTTGACGATGCTTTCCCCCTGCAGCGCCATCACGATCACCGGGCGGGAACTCATGAATCGCTCGATCTCCGGATAGAAAGACTGGTCGGCCACGTGCGCATAGTGTTCCCGTAGAATAGCGGGGGTAAGCTGGATCATTTTACAGCCCACGATGGCAAAGCCCGCTTTCTCGAATCGGTCGAGCACGTTGCCCACGTGCCGTTGTTCGATGCAGTCGGGCTTAAAGATAATCAGGGTTTTTTGCATGCAGAGGGTCGATCATACTCCTAGCCCGTGGGAAGTGAAGCGCGTTTTTAGTAGCCGAATTCTTACGAATTCGGCCACTTCAAAACGGCTTCGCGCGGCGGCAGAACTGCAGCGGAACGCCCCACGGGTCGCGCATCATGATCAGGAATGAGCCGTCCGGCAGGACGGTCTCCTGGAAGAAAACAGCGCCGGCCGCCTCAAGCTTTGCCCGGGTGGCCTTGGGATCGTCCGATACAAAAGCGATGTGGAAATTGAGCGGAGGCACCGATCTGTAGTCGGGAATCGCCACCGTCGTGTTCGTATAGATTTCAACGATCACCCTGCCGGTTTCGTCGGCTAAAAATGAAGTGTAAGGCGCGTCGGGGATGCTCGTTGCGACGCGAAGGCCCAGGTGCTGCACGTACCAGAGCGCGACTGCGCGCGCATCGGAGACGTTGATTGCGAAATGTTCGAATTTCATCGGAAGGCGGAGCCAAAGGGGCCAATCGCCGTTTGTCAGGCCGATTTGTCGCCGGCCAAAAATCGGACGATTCGTCCCCGCGCATCGCCACCCGCGTCCTCCAGCACGTAATGGCCGGCCTCAGGGTAGCGTTCGCATTTGGCAAGGGGATAGATTTCGCGCCAACGCCGGAGGAATTCGTCGTTGAAGCAGAAATCCTTGCCACCCCATAGAATCAGGATCTCTCGTCCGGCGAAGCCCGGCAGAGACCGCGCGATCTCCTCCAGGAGGGCGCGGCTTGGATGGTTCACCTCCATCGGAATGTCCCGGATGAAACGATGCACGGCCACGCGGTTGGCCCAACTATCATAGGGGAACAGGTAGCCGCGTTTTTCATCGGGCGTCAGCCGGCGGCTGCGCATCGCCATGCAGGTCGCGCCCCGGGAGAAAAGGTTCAGCCCGCGCACGAGCCAGTCGCCGAAGCCGGGAATGCGGCAGCAGGCGATGCGAGCGGGAATGCGGGCCGATGGAAATGCAGCGGTATTGAGAATCGTGATCTTTCCGATCAACTCCGGCCGGCGCGCGGCCAGGCCGAAACCGATTGCACCTCCCCAGTCGTGCATCACGAGATGCACCCGGCGCAGACCGAGCGCCACAACCAGTGCCTCGATGTCGGCTACTCGCGTGGCCAGCCGGTAGTCATAGTCCGCGGGCTTGTCCGAAAGGCCCATTCCGACGTGATCGGGCGCGACGCATCGAAACCAGTTGGAAAGATTGCGCACCAGATCGCGGTAATAGAAAGACCATGTCGGATTGCCGTGCAGCATCAGCACCGCCTCCGCCTCGCGCGGACCTTCGTCGAGGTAGCTCATGCGGGCTCCATGCGGAGTGCGGAAACTCCGCGGAGCAAAAGGATAAAGGCGGGCGAGCCAGCCGGGAATTGGCTCGGTCACCATTCTAGGGCGAGCATCATGCAATTGAGTCCGCTGCCGATGCCGAATAGCGCAACTTTGTCGCCTTCGCGCACGGCGCCGGCCTCCACCGCGCGCGCCAGCGTGGCCGGCAGGGAAGCGGAACCCATGTTGCCGAGACTGTCGAAGGTCGAAAAATCCTTGGCCAGATTGAGCCCCAGCGTCTCGTAGAGCTTGCGCCGGTGGGCGGAGCCAACCTGGTGGCCGACAAAGCGGGCAATTTGCGGCTCGCTCCAGTGAGTCTCGGCCTGGAATCGCGTCCAGGTCTTTTGCGCGAGGGACACGCCCGCCAGCAGCAGCTCCTCGGAATCGGTCTGCATCGAAAGGGCATCAACCCCGGAAGTGTCTCCCTGGCAAAGTTCGCTGTGCCGCGTGTCGGCGAGCGCCACCGCCCCGACGAGCCGGCGGGTCCGGCCCGAGACGAGCGACCGATGGCAGACCATGGCCGCGGCCGAGCCGCATCCGATCGTCAGGTTCGCGAAATACGGCTTGATCTCGTTTCGATTGAACGGCTGCTCCAACAGGGTCTTCACCGTATGCTCGACCAGGGGGCGGCCGTTTTCGCCCGCGACGATCATCGCGCAGCGGATCTGCCCGGCGTCGATCAGCCCCGCCGCAATGGTCAGGGCGTTGGCGAACCCGAGGCAGGCATTGGAAACATCGAATATTTGAGCCGTATCCGGCAATCCGATCTTGTGGTGCGCGAACGAAGCCGTGGCCGGCTCGAGCATGTCCCGGCTGACCGCCGCATGGATGAACAGCTCGACCTGATCGGGACGCAGCGCGGTCTTGGCCAGAAGAGCCCGGCCGGCCGCCGCGCTCGCATCGGAGGCGCGAGTGCCCGCAGGCCACATTCGCCGGGTCTTTATCCCGGTCATTAGCTCCAGGCGCCCAAAAGGCAGGTTGAGACGCTCGTATAAAGGCCTTAACCGCTCCTCGATTTGGGCGGAGGTCCAGATCTCGTCCGGCAGCGCAACCGCCAGCGACTCGATGCAGGCTTCCTTGAAAATCATCTTAACTATTCCGCTCGGGCCGCATCGTCAGCCGGATCACTTCGCGGTCGAAAGCATTGGCGCCGAGGCCGGCATCCACGATCACCGTTGCTCCGTTGATCCCGCTGCTGCGCTCGCTGAGGAGGAAGAGGGCGGCATTCGCGACTTCCTGGGTGTCGAGGTTGCGCTTCCGGTGGGTCAATTTCTCGGCGTAGAGGTAGCTCTCCAGGTAGCCGGGTATGCCGGCCGAAGCGCTCGTCTTGAGCGGACCGCTGCCGATCACGTTGAATCGAATCTCTTTTTCTGTGCCGAACGACTTGGCCAGGAATCGCGCGCTCGATTCCAGCGCCGCCTTGATCGGGCCCATGTAGCCATAGTTGTCGGGCGTGACCAATAGGGATGAAATACCGATCGTCACCACGGAGGCGCGGGGCGCGAGATGCGGCTGGAATGCCCGCGCAATCTCGACCAGCGAAAAGGCCGAAACTGCCATCGCTTGAAGAAAGTCGGCCCGCCGCGTCTCGTGGAACGGCTTCACGCCCTCGCTGTAGTTGGCGAAGGCGATCGAATGCACGATGCCGTGGAAGGGCCCGTGAACGGCGGCCGCCTTGGCCAGGCGCGCGGCGGCGCCGGGATCCTCGACGTCGCAAATAAAAACCGGTTTGCCGGCGAGAAGCGCGTCCAGCGATTTTTTACGCGCTTCGCTGCGCACGCTGTAAACGACCCGGGCGCCCTCCTCCTCCAGCGAGCGCGCGATGAACCAGGCGACGCTCTTCCTATTAGCCACGCCGAAAACGAGGAACATTTTTCCTTCGAGAGCCAGAAAGCTCATGGCGCGGGACCTCCTCCAACGGCCTTCCAAGCCAAAGACACCTCCAGGGTCATCACTCGCTTGTCGCCGACCTTCATGCACCCGCTCATCAGCACGAAGCCCGCGATGGTTTCCTTGAGCTTGATCTCCGTCACGGTCGTGTCGCCGGGCAGGACGGGTTGCCGAAAGCGCACGTCGGTCATCTTGGCCACGAGCGGGACGCCCGACGGTCCGCCGGAGCCGGCCTGCCGGCGCGCAATAAACAGAGCCGCGGTTTGAAGCGTGGCCTCGCAGAGAAGCACGCCCGGCGTGATCGGAGAGCCCGGGTAGTGGCCGCGGTAAAAATCTTCCTCGGGACGCCAAAG
>DAISJK010000093.1:0-4606 GCA_036821505.1 Opitutaceae bacterium | reverse complement strand
AGAGCGTCAGCGTCTGATGATCCAGCACCCAGCGGAGCAGCCTGGCGTAGCCCGAGATGAGCGCATCGAACCAACCTGCGGCGCGCCGGCTCCAACCCGGCTCATCCTCCACGGGGCGGTGTTTGACCAGTCTGGCGCACATCATCGGCACGAGCGTGAGGGAGACGACGGCGGAAATGAGGATCGTCACCGCCAGGGTGATGGCGAACTCGCGGAAGAGGCGGCCGACCACGTCGCCCATAAAGAGCAGCGGAATGAGCACGGCGATGAGCGAAATGGTGAGCGAGATGATCGTGAAGCCGATCTGGGACGAGCCCTTCAGGGCCGCATCCATCGGGGAATCGCCCTTTTCGACGTAGCGCGCGATGTTCTCGATCATGACGATCGCGTCGTCGACGACGAACCCGGCCGCGATCGTCAGGGACATGAGCGAAAGGTTGTTCAGGCTGAAGCCGAGGAGGTACATGACCGCGAAGGTCCCGATCAGCGAAAGCGGCACCGATAGGCTGGGGATGATCGTCGCCGGGATGTTGCGCAGGAAGATGAAGATCACGGCCACGACCAGGATCACGGCGAGCGTCAGCTCCATTTCGACATCGTGGACCGAAGCGCGGATGGTGTTGGTCCGGTCCGTCAGCACCGCCACGCTGACCGAAGGCGGCAGCGAAGTCTCGAGCGAGGGCAGGAGGGCGGTGATGCTGTCCACCACTTGAATGACATTCGCGCCGGGCTGCCGCTGGATGTTCAGGATAACCGCCGGCGTCCTGTCGTACCAGGCGCCGAGCTTCGTATTCTCCGGGGCGCTTTCGACCGTGGCGACGTCGGACAGCCGCACCGGCGCCCCGTTGCGATAGGCGATGACCAGATTCGCGTATTCCGTGGGGCTCTTGAGCTGGTCGTTGGCGTTGATCGTGAACGCCCGCGACGGTCCGTCGAAGCTTCCCTTCGCCGTGTTGACATTGCCGTTGCCCACGGTCGTACGCATGTCGTCGATGTTCAGGCCGTAGGAAGCGAGCGCTCTCGGGTTGACCCGGATTCGCATCGATTGCCGCTGCCCGCCTCCGACGCTGACGAGCCCGACTCCCGGAAGCTGGGAAATCTTTTGCGCCAGCCGGGTATCGGCCAGATCCTCCACTTCCGTCAGCGGCAGCGTCTTGGAAGTCAGGGCGAGCACCAGCACCGGCGCGTCGGCCGGGTTGACCTTGGCATAGACCGGAGGCGCGGGCAGGTCCGAGGGCAGGAGATTGCCCGCGCCGTTGATCGCCGCCTGCACTTCCTGCTCGGCCACGTCCAGGCTCAGGTCCAACGTGAACTGAAGCGTGATGACGGACGCCCCGGCGGAGCTGGTCGACGACATCTGTTTCAGGCCGGGCATTTCTCCGAGCTGGCGCTCCAGCGGCGCCGTGATGGAGGAGGTCATCACGTCGGGGCTGGCTCCCGGATAGAAGGTCTGAACCTGGATCGTGGGATAATCCACCTCCGGCAGGGCGGAGAGGGGCAGGAAATTGTACGCCACGATTCCGACGATCAGGATCGCCGCCATCAGGAGCGTGGTCGCCACCGGGCGCAGTATGAATATGCGGGAGGGGCTCATCGCCTGGATCCGGACGTCACGGACTATACCGGCGCTTCAATTCGATCCGCCGCCGGTGTGCTGGCTCGGTGGGGCCGCCTGGCCTCCGCCGTCGCTTCCGTCGGGGCGCTTGCGGCGGCCGCCGGCCCTGGGCGAGTAAGCAGCCGATTGGGCGAGAACCTTCATTCCATCCTTCAGCCGGTCGGCTCCGTCAACGACCACGCGGTCGCCGACATTGAGCCCGGTAGTCACCTCGACGCGTTCGCCCTCAGTCGGTCCGAGCGTCACGTTTTGCGCGGTGACCGTGCTGGCCGGCGTCACCACATAAACGAAGGTGCCCTGCTGGCCGCGTTCGATCGCCGAGGTCGGGATCACGGTGACGCCGCGGTGCACGTCGAGGAGCATCCGGACGTTGACGAACTGATTCGGAAAAAGCGCTTCGTCATCGTTGGAGAAAGTGGCCCGAAGCTTGAACGTTCCGGTCGAGGGATCGGCCTGATTATCGATGGTCGTCAGCGTGCCGGTGGCGAGCCTTTGGGCCCCAGTCCGATCGTAGGCATAGGCCGGAATGGCGGCTCCGGAGCGCAGCCGATCCGCGACACTCGGAATATCATCCTCCGGCAGCGTGAAAATCACCGAGATCGGCTCGATCTGAGCCAGAGTCACCAAGCCGTTGGGTTCCGACGGCGTCACGTAATTTCCCGGATCGACCTGTCTCAAGCCCACCCGCCCCGCCACAGGCGCGACGATATGGCAGTAGGCGATATTGAGCTTGGCGGCGTCGATCGCCGCCTGGTCGGTTTCGACCTGTCCGGTATATTGTCCGACAGTCGCGCGCTGGGCGTCGACCTGCTGCTTGGCGATCGAATTTTGCTGCCAGAGCGTTTCGTAGCGCGACAGGTCCGCCTTGGCCTCATCGAGTTGTGCCTGGGCCTGTACCAGTTGCCCCTGCGCCTGTTCGAGCGCGACCTGATAGGGGCGGGGATCGATCACCGCGAGCAGATCGCCTTTTTTCACCGTCTGGCCTTCATTGAAATCGAACTCCGTCAGCAGCCCGCTGATTTGCGTCTGTATCGTAACATCGGCCAGCGGTGTAACCGTGCCGAGTCCGTCCAGGTAGATATTGAGGTTGCCCTTCCTCGCCGGGCTGACCACGACCGGCAACGGGCCATTGATTCCGCCGCCGCCGCCGAAGCGCCCGCCGCCACGCTGGCCGGCCGTTGTCGCCGCCGCCGCGCCCTGACGATGGTTGAACCACCATACCGCCCCCAGTCCGATGACCGCGACGACGATTGTCACCGTCACCGGCGATAATGCGCGATGTTTGGGTCGCTGACGATTCATTTGCGCCTTCGTGGGGTGCATCTTCGGGGCGATGTCATGCGTCAGACTTGAATGGCGCTCATCGCGCTCCTGTTCGGTTGGCAATTCTCTCATGGGATTAAGTACCTGCACTTTCAGACGTTCGGCGAGGCAAAAAGTCGCGCCGGATCGTGGCTTCGTGTTCGCCGATCCGGCCAAGTCTCACTTGACCGTTTGACGGATCGCGCCCGCCTGCTACCATGACCGACCCGCGTCAGAACCACCCATTGAAGCACATCTTATGAAAGTGAAAGATTCGGAAGCAAATACCCCCCCCGTCATCTCACTTCGGCGCCCCGCGCCCCGGAAGAACGGCGCGGCACGCATCGCGGTGGCTGCGATCGGCCTTCTTCTTATCGGCTGGGCGATATTCCACCTGCTGTCCAAACCGAAGGCCGTGGCGCCCGGTCCGGCCGGCATTCCGGTCTCGGCCGATGTGGTGAAGCTCGGAAAGATCGATATTTTCCTCGACGCCCTTGGCACCGTCACGCCCGTGTCCACGGTCACCGTGACCAGCCGGGTGGCCGGAGAACTCACGGAGGTTGACTATCGGGAGGGGCAGATGGTGAAGAAGGGCGATCTGCTCGCGGTGATCGATCCCCGCCCGTACGAGGCGGTCCTCCTTCAGGGACAGGGTCAATTGGCGCGAGACCAGGCGCTGCTGAAAAACGCCCAGATCGATCTGGCGCGCTATCAGAGCGCCTATCAACAGCACGCAATCCCGGAACAGCAATTGGCGACCCAGCAGGCTCTCGTGGATCAGGACGCCGGGGTGGTCAAGCTGGACGAGGGCAATTTGGAGGCGTCGCAAATCAACGTCGACTACACCCGCATCGTGTCGCCAATCGACGGTCAGGTGGGATTGCGCGCGGTCGATCCCGGCAACATCGTCGTGGCCGACGGCACGACCGGCCTGGCAACCATCACGCAGCTTCAGCCCATCACGGTCATTTTTACCCTGGCGGAGGATGATCTGTCGCAAGTCGCCGCGCAAATCGCGGCCGGACACACGTTGCGGGTGAACGCGCTCGACCGGGAGCAGCAGCACACGCTGGCCAAGGGCACCCTGATCACGCTCGATAATCAAATCAATCCCACGACGGGCACCGTCCGGGCTCGGGCGACGTTTCCCAACCTGAAGAACGAGCTTTTCCCCAATCAATTTGTGAATGCCCGGCTGTTCGTCAAAACCCTGAGCCAGGTCGACCTGGCGCCGACGGCCGCGATCCAGCGCAACAGCGACGCGGCCTTCGTCTACGTCGTGCAAGCGGATGGCACGGTCAAATCCGTGGACGTTAAAATTCTCGCCTCCGAAGGCGAAGTTTCCGCAATCACCGGCGTGCAGCCGGGCGACAAGCTCGTGACGGACGGCTTCGACAAGCTGCAAAACGGCGTCAAGATCATCGTTCGGCAGCCTCAGGCGGCCCCGGCGGCGGCCAAGGCCGAATGAATCCGTCGCGCCCGTACATCCTGCGGCCGATCGCGACCTCGCTGCTGATGGCGGCGATCCTGCTGATCGGAATCCTCGGCTATAAGCAGCTGCCGATAGCGGCCCTGCCGGAGGTGGATTATCCCACGATGCAGGTGCTCACTTTCTATCCAGGCGCGAGCCCCGACGTCGTCGCCTCGGCCGTCACGGCGCCGCTCGAACGACAGCTCGGCCAAGTCCCC
>DAISJK010000092.1:0-4634 GCA_036821505.1 Opitutaceae bacterium | reverse complement strand
TCAGCCATGGTGGGACAACGCGGCCTTGGCCCAGAGCGCGGCGACGCAGGTGGGAGCGGACTTCGGCCTGACCTACGCCGGCTTTTTTGGACCGTTTTTTGTTTATCAATATGCCGGCCCGGGTAGCTTCGACTACTCGCCTTCTTATGCCTACGATGCTGAAGGCAGCGTGACGCAAGTGGGCATTGAGGATACGTATGATGGCGGCTTCGTCTACGCCGTTGCCGGGGCCCCGACACCCACGCCGGACAACGCATCGACTCTTGTCCTCCTTGGAATCGCCTTGATCGGCCTCGCCGGCTTCCATCGGAAGCTCGCCCGCGCCTAGAACAATGAGAACTTCTCGGGGACGTGAACCACGTCTCCGGGAGAGAGGTAGAAAGCGTCGGCTTTCTTGCCCTCGATCACGGGCTTCAGATTGACCTCTATTGAGCTGTACTTTCCCGTCGAGGGGTCCTGCCGGATGACGGTGATCTTGGACGTGTTGGCCGTGGCGTAATCGAAGCCGCCAGACTCCATCACGGCTTCGAGCAGGGAGAGGGGATGGTCCACCTCTACCTTCCCGGGATGCTGGACGGCTCCGTCCACAAATACGTAGACCGAGGACGAAACGACGGTCACAACGACTTCATCTGAGATGAGCTGTTTCGCATAGAGCTTGATCAGCCGGTTCTGCAGCTCGGAGGGGGTCAGGCCAGCCGCCTCCACATCGCCGACGATCGGAAGGGTCAGCTTGCCATCCCGGCGGATGGCCGAGGGTGGGGGATCCAGCTCGGGCGTGCCCGGAAAGGAGACCTTGACGCCGTCGCCTTCGCGGAGGACGAGCTCCTCCGAACGTTGCTGGGCCAGGGTCGAAACAGGAGGCGGTTCCGATTGGCAGGCTGGGAAGAGGCCGGAGAGCGCGATGGCCGCGGCCGGAGCGACCGCCCGCCGTAGCGGCCAGGTGCTGCGGTCGCCGGGCCGGGAGTTGAAAGAATTACGTGGCATGAGGTGAAAAGTCGTCTTCTGTCAGTCAGGTTTCTGGACGCCGAGCTTCTCCATCAATTCGTAGAACGTCGGCCGGCTTATGCCAAGCTCCGCCGCTGCCGCCGTGATCTTTCCCGAATGCCTGCGCAGAGCATCGCGCACCATAGCGCGCTCGAGCGCCTCGCGAGCGTCCTTGAGCGACGCGGATTGGGCGGGCGCAGCCGCCTGGTCCAACTCGAGGTCCCCAGCTGTCACCCGCTTGCCTCCGCTCATGATCACACCTCGTTTGACCCGGTTTTGCAGCTCGCGCACATTCCCCGGCCAGGGGTAGAGCCGGATCGTGCGCAGGGCGTCGGGCGCGAAAGCCAGATTTGACTTTCCGTTCTCACCGCCGAACCGCTGGAGAAAGGCCTTGGCCAGAAGGGAGACATCGTCGCCCCGGTCGCGCAGGGGAGGGAGGCGGATCTGCACCACGGCCAGACGGTAGTATAGGTCTTCCCGGAAGGTTCCCTCGGCCATCCTCTTCTTCAGGTCGGCGTTGGTCGCCGCGATGACGCGGGTGTCCACCGCGATTTCCTGCCGGCCGCCGATGCGCTCGATGATCCGCTCCTGAAGGAAGCGGAGGAGCTTCACCTGTAGCGTCGCGGAAATCTCCCCGATCTCGTCGAGGAAGAGGGTGCCGCCCGCGGCGCTCTCGACCCGTCCCTTGCGCTGGACGTGGGCTCCGGTGAAGGCCCCCTTCTCGTGCCCAAACAGCTCGCTCTCCATCAGATTTTCCGGAATGGCTCCGCAGTTGATCGGCACGAAAGGCGCGTCCTTGCGGCCGCTGCGGTTATGGATGGCGCGCGCCGTCATCTCTTTTCCCGTTCCGCTCTCGCCCAGGATCAGCACCGGGGCCTCGGTTGTTGCGACCTTGCGGACCGAGGTGAAGACGGACTGCATCGCCGTGCTCGAGCCCAGGAATCCATCGAACGTGTCGCCCTGCAGCCGCAACTGCATGTCGCGGTACTCGCGCTCAAGATTGGAAACATGGAAGCAGCGCTTGAGCAGAAATTTCAATTCGTCCATGTCGAGCGGCTTGCCCAGGAAGTCGTAGGCTCCCGCCCCGATGGCCTGGAGGGCCACTTCCTTCTCGCCCTGGCCTGTGATGACGACGATTTTGGCCGCCCCGTCGAGCGCGGCCAGTTCGGATAGGGCCGCCAAACCCTCGTCCGGGGCCGCGGGGTGGGGAGGGAGTCCGAGATCCAGAAGAACGACAGCGGGCCGGGCGGAGCGGAACGACTCGAGCGCGGAGGGCCGGTCCCCGGCGAGCAGGATCTCGTAGTCGGACGCCAGCGCCCAACGCATCTGAGTGCGAATTTCCTCGTCGTCGTCGACGATGAGCAGCTTCGGCTTCATTCCGTGTTTCGTCTGATGTTTCGTGCGATGGGAAGGAAGACCTCGAAGGTCGTTCCGACGCCGGGATCGCTTTGGACCGCGATGCGGCCGCCGTGCACGTCGACGATCATCTTGCTCTGGAACATTCCGATGCCCAGGCCATTTTTCTTCGTCGTCTGGAATGGCCGGAAGAGGGAGCGGCCTATGAAATCGGCACTCATGCCGCAGCCGGAATCGCGCACCGAGAGCACGGCCCAGCCGTCCTCCCGCCTGGTCGTCAGCCGCGCCCGGCCCCGGCCCGACATCGCTTCCTTTGCGTTGAGCACCAGATTGGTAACCACCTTGGAGATTTGTTCGCGGTCCAGGGCCAATTTAGGAAGGGGCGAAAGCTCTTTTACAACAAGGAAGTCCGGCTCGGATTGCAGATCCGTCGCGGCCGAGCCGACCAGCTCGTTGAAATCGGTCTCGACCGGTTTGATCTTCAGGTCGTGCCGGAGGAGCGTCAGCCGGCTGATGAGATGGTTGATATGCGCGGCCGAATTCGACATCCCGCGGAGGGCGTCCTGCCGGAAAGCCGGGTCCTCGAAATGAATCGGGAGGTTCTTCAAGGTGAGGCTGAGCGTCGAGGCGGCGTTCTTAAGATCGTGCACGAAGAAGGCCGCCATGGTCTGGAAAGCTTCGAGCTCCTTGGCCTGGAGGAGCCGCTGGCCCAGCCGGACATTGAGCAGGCTCGCGGCCGCGTGGTCGCCGATGCACTTCAGCATGTCCAAATCCTGGGCGGAAAAAGGGACTCCGCCGACGCGATCGCCCAGGATGATCAAGCCGATCACGTCCCCGCGGGCCACGACGGGCAGGCACAGCCTGGCCTCGCTTTGGGTGAATTGGCTTGGATGCATGCGCTTGAGAACCTGGGCCGAACGCGTGTCCGCGAGTTCGACGAGCTCGACCGGCTCGGGGCGGTCGAGGAATCGGCTGAGCAGATCCAAGGTTTCCTCCCGGTTGGGAGCCAGATCGCGGGCCTCGGCATTGGACAGTCCTGTGGACGCCGCCAGCGCCAGGCTCTGGACGCCTTCGTCCACCAGCCAAATCGCGACCGACAGCGCCTGGAAGACCTCCGTCATCAATTTGACCAGCGCCCGGCACAATTCCGTCTGATCGATCTGCGAAGCGGTGGCTTCGTTGAACCTCCTCCATATCGTGCGGTAGTCGAAGAGCGGCCGCTGAAAATTCCGGCTGATGAACCGGCGAAGCTTGAGACGCAGCCGGTCTGACTGCAGAAGAAGCACGAAGAAGACGAGCGAGACCAGGCCCAGGAAGGCCTCGAGTTCGAAAACCCGGCTGCCTCCGAGGCGCGCGATGGTCCGCGCGAACAGGCCGACGATCAGGAGGTAGCACCCCGCGAGAAGGATCGTGACCGAGCCCTGCAGTACCGATTGCGACGGATAGACGTCCAAATGGTGCGGGTCGTCCCGAAAAAGGGAGCGCAGGGCGAGGAGGGAGCCGAGCATGAGCATCCCGGCGTTCAGACGCTGGAAATCGATATCGATGCCGTGGAAGAGCAGCCCCTGACTCGCCGTGTAGATCCGGATGACGAAGATCAGCCCCACTCCAATCAGCATGAACTTGATCCGCCAGCGCATGGTCCCAACCGAGGCGCGGAAGGTGCGCTCGAGATTCATCAGGATGAGGATCGAACTGGTGAGCAGGCAGAGGTTCAGAACGGAGCCGGCCCACCCCAGGCGGTAGACCCAGGTGTTTTCGGCGTCCTGCATCTGCACGACCACGATCAATTGGTGGAAATAAACCATCACCCCGACCGGCAGCAGAAACATGAGCGCGAGCGGCACCCGCCACCGCCGCAGAAAAACACGCGCATTTCCCCGCGCGTAGGAGAGGCTGAACCAAAGCCAGACGCCGGGGATGAAAGAATCAAAAACCAGCCGCCACTCCTGCCAGCGCACCATCTGATAGAGCAGAAAAGGGGGCAGCATGGTCATGCCGGTGCAAAACACCTCGGCAGCCAGAACGACCATCCCAAGAACTAAAGCCCAGTTCGCGCTATTGGCCCGGGAGCGAAGGAGGGCGGCCGCAGCCATGAACACGGCGCAAGCCGAGCTCACGAACGGCAATAGCATCACGAGGTGCATCGACTGTGAAGACGATCAGACTTCGCAAGCACCGCGTCGAGCACGGTATACTGAAACCGAAAGGACGCCGGCCCGGATTTGTATCGGGCCCGGAGTAGGCTTTAGGACTTCGAAGCGTTTGCCCGCTTGGATAGGAGGGTAACG
>DAISJK010000091.1:0-4640 GCA_036821505.1 Opitutaceae bacterium | reverse complement strand
GTGAGCTGGCCTCATCAGCCATCTCTGGGCCGACCCCCTTGAGGGGAAGGCCGGATCGACGGTCGGATTTGGCATTGCGCAGCTCCAGCCGCAAAGGAGCCCTTCCGATCAAATGAGCCACCACCCCCCGCCTAAAAAACGCTTGCGCCCCCCTCCCCGGTTTGAGAGCGTCTTCCCTTGCGTTAGTGGAGTCCCGTCGGTCGGGATCCCACCATGACTGGCCCCAATCAACGTTGGGGTTGGAACGGTGACGCCGGCTTTAGCTCCCGCATCGGCGGGAACGGGCGGGTGTCTCGGAGCTGGAAACGGCTCCCTTCAGTCCTGCAACCCAACCCGAGAAACATGCCCACGATAGCCAAACCCGAGATCATCTCAGAGTATAAGACCCACGATAAGGACACCGGCTCCAGCGAAGTGCAAATCGCACTCCTGACCGCGCGTATCAACCACCTGACCGAGCATCTGCGCACGCACCGCAAGGACTTCCACTCCCGCCGCGGTCTCCTGCTGATGGCCAGCCGCCGACGCAAGCTGCTGGATTACCTCAAGCGTCAGGACCTGCCCAAGTACAACGAACTGCTGCAGAAACTAAACCTGCGCAAATAACTGCTTTGTCAGACGGGCGATCCGATCCGCGGATCGCCCGTTGCCATTACGACACTCGAATCCAGGCCGGGACATTTCCGTCTGCCTCTCCTCACCGGGGCGCCAAACGGAAATCTCTCGTGACTGAGCGAGATGACCAAGCGCCCTCCCGGCCCACGCGCCGGGATACAACGCTAATAAAAAAATGAATCAGAAACATACCGTATCCGTTCCCGACTATGGGATCGGCATTGCCACCGGCTCGCTCGCCGGCTTCGCCAACGGCGCCGTCACCGTGACGGTCGGCGAAACAATCGTCTTCGTCGCCGCGACCGCGGCGACCACCATGCGGCCAGGCCAGGACTGGTTCCCCCTGACCGTCGACTACCGCGAAAAATACGCGGCCGCCGGCCGCTTTCCAGGCGGCTATTTCAAGCGCGAAGGCCGTCCCTCCGAAAAGGAAATCCTGACCTCCCGCCTGTGCGACCGGCCCTGCCGTCCGCTCTTCCCCGAAGGCTTCCTCAACGAAGTCCAGATCATCGGCCTGCTCCTTTCCGCCGACCAGAGCAACGAAGCCGACATTTCAATGGTCAATGGCGCCAGCGCCGCGCTCGCCATCTCGGACATCCCCTGGAACGGCCCGATCGCGGCCGTCCGCGTCGGCCAGGTCGACGGGCAATTCGTGGTCAACCCGACCATCGAACAGATGTTCTCCTCCTCCCTGGACCTGATCTACGTCGGCAACGAAGATAAGATGCTGATGATCGAAGGCTCGGCGGACCAGCTCCCAGAGGACCGCTTCATCGAAGCCCTGGAATTCGCCCATAAATCGATCCAGCCCATCATCAAGGCCATCAAGGAACTGGTCGCACTGGCCGGCAAGCCGAAGGCTAAGTTCGACCTAGTCGGCGCCAAACCCGAAGCCCGCGCTATCATCGAGCGCGTTGCCGGCGGAAAGATCTCCCAAGCCATCTTCGGCAAAGAAAAAGCCCTCCGCTCCGCCAACGTCAAAGCCCTCAAGGAAGAGGCCAAAGCGGCCCTCGTCGCCGAACTAGGCGAAGGCAAGTTTTCCGACGTAGACCTTAACGTCGTATTCGAAGATCTCCAGTACAAGGCCTACCGTCGCACCGTTCTCGAGCGCAACGTTCGCGCCGACGGGCGCGACGCCAAGTCCCTGCGCAAGATCTCCTGCGAAGTCGGCGTCCTTCCCCGGGTCCACGGCAGCGCGATCTTCCAGCGCGGCGACACCCAGGGCCTGGTCATCACCACCCTAGGCCCCACCAAAGAGGCCCAGGACATGGACGGCCTCACCGGCGGCGCGACCTCGAAGTCATTCATTCTGCATTACAACATGCCGCCCTTCACGGTCGGCGAAACCGGCCGGTTCGTCGGCCCTGGCCGCCGCGAAATAGGCCACGGCGCCCTGGCCGAGCGCTCGCTCGTGCCGGTCCTTCCCCCCGAAGACGCCTTCCCCTACTCGATCCGCGTCGTCTCGGAAATCATGGCCTCGAACGGCTCGACCTCAATGGCCTCGATCTGCGGCGGCTGCCTCTCCCTGATGGACGCCGGCGTTCCGATCATCGCCCCTGTCGCCGGAATCTCCTGCGGCCTGATGACCGACAACGCGCCCGACGGCTCGATCTCGAAATGGGTCACCATCACCGATATTCTTGGCGAAGAGGACCATTTCGGAGACATGGACTTCAAG
The DNA here is from genome assembly GCA_036821505.1 of Opitutaceae bacterium. Lineage (GTDB taxonomy): Bacteria > Verrucomicrobiota > Verrucomicrobiia > Opitutales > Opitutaceae > Palsa-1447. The sequence goes on along the minus strand of DAISJK010000091.1, from coordinate 2,347 downwards.
CTCGCGGGCACGACCAAAGGAATCACCGGATTCCAGCTCGATCTAAAGATCAACGGTTTGCCCTTTGATATCGCCAAGGTCGCCATCCACCAGGCCCGGGACGCCCGCATCGAAATCCTCAAAGCCATGCTGGCCTCCCTGCCCGCCCCCCGCGCCAATCTCTCAAAATACGCCCCGCGCATCCAGACGATCCAGATCGATCCGGAAAAGATCGGCCTCCTAATCGGCCCCGGCGGCAAGACGATCCGCCGCATCACCGAGACGACCGGCGCTCAAATCGACATCGCCGAAGACGACTCCGGCAAGGTCTACATCTACTCGAACAACGCCGACGCCATGACCCGCGCGATCCAGGAAATCGACGCCCTCTGCGGCGGCGGATCTCAAATCGAGATGGGCAAGCTCTACCAGGGCCGCGTCACCGGCATCAAGGACTTCGGCTGCTTCGTCGAATGCCTGCCGGGCAAAGAAGGCTTGGTTCACATTTCCGAGCTCGCCGACTTCCGCGTGCGCAGGACCGAAGACGTCGTCAAAATGGGCGATATGATCTGGGTCAAGTGCGTGGGCGTCGACGAGCGCACCGGCAAGGTGCGCCTCTCGCGCAAAGCCGCGATGAAGGAGATGGAAGCCAAGCCGGCTGAGCCGGCTCCGGCCGAGGCTCCGGTCGCCTAAGACTTCCCGTTCAGCACGAACGGTCTGAAATACCCCGCCTGCGCCGCGGGGAAGCGTCCGCTTATGAGGACGCCTCCCTTTTTGTGCTCCTGGGTATGCACCTGGCCGAGCTGGTGCAGTCGCGCGATCACGTCGTAACGATCATGCGGCACCAGAAGCTCGGTTGAATCCATCCCCCGGCCCACCGCTTCGTCGCATGCCTGGCGCAGCTCATCCAGCCCCGCCCCTGTTTTTGCGCTGATAAAAAGCGCTCCGGGCTCCAACCGCCGCGCCTCTCTCAGCCTCGCGGGATCGGCCGCATCCGTCTTATTGAAAACCGTCAGCATGGGCCTGTCCGCCGCTCCGAGTTCCGCCAGCACTTCGAGCGTCGTCGCCCGGTGCCGCTCGAACTGCGGGCTGGTCGCGTCCAGCACATGGATCAAAAGATCCGCCACGATCACTTCTTCCAAAGTCGCCTTGAATGCCTCGACCAATGCATGCGGCAGCCGCCTGATGAAGCCCACCGTGTCGGTCAGCAATAGCTTACGATTGCCGGGCAGCGCCAGCTGACGCGTCGTCGGGTCCAAAGTCGCGAAAAGCCTGTTCTCCGCCGCCACGCGCGATCCCGTCAGGGCGTTGAGCAGCGTCGATTTTCCGACGTTCGTATAGCCAACGATGGCCACCGTCGGCACCGGCACCCGCAAACGGCGCCGCCGCTGCACTTCGCGCTGGCGGACGACCGCGGCCAGCTCCGCCTTAAGCTGGGCGATTCGAGCACGCACCACGCGCCTGTCCTGCTCGAGCTGGGTCTCGCCCTCGCCGCCTAGCGACCCGCGGCCCCGCTGGCGCGAAAGGTGGGTCCAGGCCCTGGTCAGCCGCGGAAGCGAATATTCCATGCGCGCAAGCGCCGTCTGCAGCACGGCTTCGCGGGTGTGCGCCCGGTCCGCGAACACCTCCAGAATCACCTCCTGCCGATCGATCACCGCCGCACCCGTCAGCTCCTCCCAGTTGCGCTGCTGTGCCGGCGAAAGCGCCGCGTCGAAAACGATCACGCCGGCTTGCAGCTCACGGGCCAGCTCGGCCAATTCATTCGCCTTTCCGCTGCCGAGCAGAAGGGCCGGCGACGGCCGGCGCAGCTTCACAAGTTCGGTGCCCGAATCGATGAACCCGAGATTGCGTGTCAGCTCGGCTAGTTCGGCAAGCAGCTCAGCCGCCTCGCCTTTCGCCATTTCGGGAGTCTCGACGCCCACCAACAGCGCGCGCAGGCCGGGTTCTCCATCCATGCGATCGGGTCCTGCCATTGTTGCCGGGAGGGTACTGGCATTTGGCTGTTTCGCAATGTTTGCCGAAGGCGGGCGGGAGCTGACGATTTTCTCTATTAGGTCCCCGTTTTCCCAGAATTTGCACGTTGTCGGATCGCCTTGGAGATTGTCCGAAGTCGGCCTGTCCAGTATTTGGATAGTTACAACTTAAGGCGCGCTCACTCGAGGAATAGGGCGAGCAGCTATCATGTGCCAGTTCTTGGGCAAGGTTTCAGGACGAAAAAGCGAAGCGCTGTACGCCATCATAGACCGTTCCGCTTCGTCGTCGAATACGTCCCAGAGATTGATCGGATCGGCCGGAAGATTGAATGCCGGATTTGCTGTAAACCGCTCAAGAACATCCGCGGCTCTCGTTGCAAGGAACTTTGCGATAC